>JAHPYV010000199.1 GCA_019058495.1 Promethearchaeati archaeon | reverse complement strand
GTATCATCCGCTACTCTGGAAACTACTCTTTCAGAGGCGCTGGATATAATGTTCAAGGCAAGGTACCATGACATTCTCATCGAGGAGAATCACACACTGCGAGGAGTCGTGACATGGCAGGACATTATGAAGATCAAGCCTCAACAGAGACCAACGTTGAAACTGGGGCAGATGCACATCCAGCAGATCTCAGCTTTCCGGGATGAGCCCGTACTCGAAGCATATAAGATAATGGCTCGAGAGAAGATCGACCTCATTCCTGTTGTCGATAGGGAATCTCCAGATAAGGTTATCGGAGTCATCACGAGCGAAGGCGTGGCTCGGGCTTATGAAAAAGCCAAAGAGCTGAGTTAGATCAGAATCCATAACGACTATTGATCTCCTTTTGCTGCTTTGGACCGCTATGTCACGGAGGCAGTCTCTTCTTGATCTTCTCATTTGTCAACTCACGAAGTGCGTCGGATGCAATCCATTTCGCACTTTTCGAGTCAAGTTTTGCAAGTCTTTTCGCCGTGCGGATTGCCATCTCGTTTAACTTGACATTTCTCTTTCCGATTTGTCTCAACGCCCAGTTGATGGCTTTTTTCACATAGTTTCTCTCATCGTAAGACCCGCTTTCAATAATTTGCAGAAAAGGAATGAACACTGTATTGAACAGCAGTCTTATCATGAACCGCAAGGCTAGCCATGAGTACGAATCCTGCCCTCTTCGTGTACTGTCTGTTGCTTTTGCTCCATTGAGTCGCCTTCTTATATGCGTATCGGGTTTTCGAGAAAAGGTTGTTGCAGCATTGATCGCAAACATCCCAAGAGTCAAAGTCTCTGACCCAGCTCTCCATCTGTAGTTCGGTAACGTCTTCAGCCCTATCTATCATACTCGCAAGTATCCGCGTATCATGCACGCCTGATGACCAGAGCCGCTGCGCCAGCGTGTGATCCGCACCTATCCTTTTGGCCATTGCTCTAAGGTTCTTGACCGAGACACCGTAGTTGTTCTCAGGGTTGATCCCGTACCTTGCCATGCCTTTTACTGCCTTGGGATTGCGCATCGATCTCAGTTCGCCGAGTATCTCTGTGTGTCCTATATTCATTTCGGACATAGAGGGCACCAGCTAACTACGCGAACCACAACAGGGAATGAGAATCTGCTCACATAAGAATCTGTTGAACTGCCAAAGCAACCAGCGTAAACCAATCGAGCTATGAATATGTATCTCGTCGATTGTTCCTATTTCCTCAGTTACTGAATGGAATCGGATCATCCAGAACCGTTTTGATCACAGATGAATTCTTTCTCAGGTGTCAACTCCCCTAGCCCTATTCGCTTCGATCCACTCATAATCGGGGTTGCCACGGTTGCAAGGAAAATCTTAAATACACCCTGTTCTAACCTTATAACGGCTATGCTGTTACGGATTCAATGAAAAAAGCAGAATAGAGGGAATATATGATGTCACAAAAGAAAGAAAAAGTAGCAGATGAAGTCATGAAGACCGTTCAACAAAGACTCAACGAAAACAAGGACGCGACGAAGGGCTGGGGAAAGATGGTTCAACAGATCTTCAGTGACATCGGCATCGGATACCGCCTGAAATTCGCCAAGGATGGATCAGTAACGAGCGAGAAAGTGAAGGCGTCAGAAATAAGGATAAAAGACGCAGCAGCAACGGTCACCGTCGATGTGGACACAATGAAAGATTTGATTGATGGAAAGCTACCACCAATGGAAGCGATGAGGACCGGAAAAATCAAGGTCGATGGAGATATGACTGCACTCCTGAAGCTGCTGCCAGCGTTTGGATGAAAAGCATCTTGAAACATATGGTTGACATTCAAATGACGTCAAGCCCGCGGTCCAACGAAATCTCTCCTCTCCTCAATCCAACGCCCCTCCTTTTTTCATTCAAGAGTTCAGAAATGAGTGATGATCATCAGGTTCGAGATCATTTCCAAATTCTGTTGTCACTCCCCCAGCGAATGAGCTCTGCATAGACCCGCCTAGTATTTCTTTCTGTTCCAGTGCGATCCCACCCATTAACCTTTAACCTTATGTCCATTATTAGACATAGAGTGGAGGGCGACAGGCGACACAGTTTAAGATCGGCCAACATAACTCTAACCAATGATCCAGCTCTGGAATAGGTGTCGGAAATGCCGCGCACCAAGCATACAATGCCAGTGACAGGAAAGATCCCGGAACACTTGCCTGCAAGCGACATAGTTGTTCTAGCACAAGTCGCCGCTGGGAAGCACGGAATTTCGGGAAAAGATATCAACATAATCCTCAACGATCGAGGTACAAGAAACTGGGCGGACATCGGTATATCATCCGTATACAACTGCTTAAACAGACTTGAGCTGTACGCGTACGTTAGAAGCGAGCAGCAGAATAGAGAGGGACATGATGTAAAACTCTATTACGTGACTCAGACTGGCGCGGAAGTCCTCTTGAAGGAGCTGAAATATCGACTTAGCACACCCAAGATTGTTCATGACGAGATAGGCATATCCATAGCGCATCTTCCCCTGCTGAAGAAGCAAGATGTGCTGAAAGCCTTGAAGTCTTACATGGATCTGCTAGACGAGGTACTGCAATATTCGGAATCCTTTATTTTCCCTATGAAGCAGTTCAGCTTCCTTCTGCAGAATGATCCTGGTCGGCGAATCGCCGACAGGACGATCGCGGATATCGATCCGCGCGACGTGGAGTTAATCCTCGCTCTGCTTGAGCGCCCTTACCGAGAGATACGAGCCAGGAAGCAGTGGCTTAGAGAGTTCATCGAGAAGGTTAGAGACGGCTATGTGTGGTGCGCAGACCAACCCCCAAAGGTGCAAGTAATCGCGCAAGACAAAACACAGAAGGACCTCGAAGAGAAGAGGAAGGAGAGGGGCAAGAAAGGCATCATAATTTAGATCAAATGCAGAGGGAAGTACACGCAAAGATGCCACTCCAAGATTCGGATAGAATAACCCCCAAGACGGCGAAGATCAAGTTGCCAAAGCTTGACTACGGCAATATAGGAGTCACTGGCGAGGTAATCGAGCTAGAGAATTTCAAGCATATGCCAGGTACAACTGCCAACTTTCAAGTCTCCGGAAGACCCTCGCATACGATCACTAGGAATATTCTGAAGAGATGTTACTAGGCCTAAAAGAAGTTTATACATGAAGGTAATGTCAGGGGAATTGTTGCGAAGGACGAAAAGGGGAATAATCTGCATGATATACCTGTGACGTTTGGAGTTATTGGAATCATAAGACCCCTTGGATGGCAGCGTTCGGAGTGATAGCTGTTATGGTGACCAGGACGAAAATAGTAGTAGAGAAAAGGCAGTAGTAGTAGAGCTCTCAGAGGAACGCGTACTTTGCAGCCGCAAGGAAGCTCCTGCAATCTCTAGCTAGCGTCTCTTTAGAACTCTGTCAGATTATCGTTTTTGCCGGGTTTCCGTAGAGGACTGGCTTCATCCAGTTATCGTCTTCTTTACCATTCGTTCCTATGAGGTTTAGCCTCGTGGCTCTAACTGCTTCCCCGACGGTCTTCTTGCCCATAAGCATTTCTCGGTAAAGGCTCGTAGCTATGGCGAATGTTGTCTCAGTGAGTTCTTGCGCAACCTGTCCAATGAAACAATCGACGCCGGCTGTCTTGGCGCTTAGCGCGAACGAGTATAAAATTCGGTTTTCCTGACCTGCGTCCCATTCTCGTTCCGTTGGTGGGTAGCTTAGATGCGACAGAATTAGTGCAGGATATCCCTTCGCAAAAAGCTTCTCAAGCTCGTACCCACTGATTTCTCCTTTGCTCAGAATCCACGAACATCCCATAGGATCCCCAAGACTCAATTGGGCTGGACTGATTATATGAATTATATCGTACTTGCCTGACGAAAGGCGAGGTACCACCTCCTCCTTCTTAAGTTCGCCTCGCAGGCTATCCACTTTGACTTCGAGTTTTCCAAACGCGTCTTTTGCTGTCAAGAACTTGATAAGTTGACCTGCGAAGTCGCCTAGCGAAATTGGTGGTATCTTCTTAATTCTGCTATCGATGACCAACACGGATAGTGGCTCATTCTTGCGGTGGAGTCTTGGAACGGCCTTTGGTTTTTCATTGATTGTGATTGACCCCTGTTCTTCCGTGATCCACCTTGAAAAAGATCTCTTCAGGCAAAGATATTCTCCGCGTTCCTGAAGGATTTCCAACGGGACCGTGAAGAGTTGCCTTTCCACTTCGACAGCCAAGTGTTTCGGGTTATCCTCAGCAATATTGGTTAGAATCAATTTGTTGAAGAGCTGGCTGCCGACGGTTGCGTTTACGCCCTTCATTTCAGTCAGATATGCTTGGACGTGTTTTTTTCTTGTGAGAGGGTCGGTGGCGGTTTTCATGCGCGTAAGGAGGTTGTTCTGTATTCGTTCAACATCTTTGATTACGGTTTTCATCGCGTACTCATCGACAAAGATGTTCGTGATGAGCGTTGCACCTTTCCTGCAGGGAGCGTAAAGAAGCTCGTATTGGTTTTGATTTTGCAGGAAACTAAGGTAGCTTACATTTTCATCAATAGCTCCGCATGCTCCTTCGGTGAACAGTTTACTTCTTAGTATCTCCCTGGGGCGTGGTAAGAAAGGCTCAGCCCCGGCGATGGCTTCAGACGTCATCTGATCTCGTGCTACTATGTAGAACTGGGGAAGTGTATTTGAAATGTCAGATAGAGATGTTGCGTCCCTATATTGGAAGAGTACTGGCGCAGATTCATAGAAACGCTCGAAGAGGCTTGCAACCATTCGTTGAGGAGTATTTGCGGGGAGCACCAAAGCCACAATGTGGGAAACGCCAAGTTGGTTGCGTTTCGCGGCTTGGTAGCTGCAGAGGTAAGAGTTCTGAGTTTTGAGTGTAACGAAGATATCTGAACTTATGCGCGAAGCATGTATGCTCCCGAGGGATTTCGTCTCCTCAGGTCCTATAGATAGACCTTCTGGGTATGTTGCCTCCAAAGACGGCTCGAATCCCTCTGCCAAGCTCAGTAGGGCTACTCCGACACTTGTTATTTCGCGTGGAGCTCGGGGTATCTTC
>JAHPYV010000198.1 GCA_019058495.1 Promethearchaeati archaeon | reverse complement strand
AGACTTCTTGTAGATATTCGAAACTGTTCCATAGGCCATTGCCTCATTTGCGTATACTGGAGCCTTAACGCCATGTTCCCTGAACATATCAGCCACTTTTTCGAGGAACTCTGCAATGGTGTCTTCCTTGAATGCGGTCCAGTCGAAGACTGACAGCAGGGAACCTTTGCTCTTAGGCTGCGAACGAGGGGGCTCAACTTGTATAAAATCTCTGTATTCGGAATCATAGATCTTGTTTAGAGCTGAGATCTCCCTGTATTTCTTTCTTAGCCATTTCTGGTACAGCCCTTCACCTTTTTCTTTTGAGCCAACATTGACGGGGTTGTAATCCGCTTCGAATGGCAGCGGGTGGAATCCATAGCAGGTTTCATTATCAGCCTGAATTAGAAGTAGCTTATTTGGGTACTTCATGTCAAATTTGTCAAGAAGAGGTAGGAATGCATCAAACCATTTCTTCACATACTCCAAGTAAGTGGGATGAAGGTACGAGACAACTGGAGCGTGAGGAACCAACCTGTAGGTGACACGACCAGCTGAGTCCAAACTCATGATTTCAGGATGCTTATCAAACAACCACTGCGGAAGCCCGCCGTTAAGCCACTCGGCGCATACCCATGGACCTGGTCTGGCAAGGAGCATTAAGCCTGATTCACCGACGAGGTCCAAGTAGTGGCTAACATCCCTTCTGGGATGGCTTTTGCCAGTGAAGTCAAATGCTCCTTCTTCAGTCTCATGCCAGTTCCACATGAAGTAGGTGCTTACGGCATTCAAACCGGCCTTCCGCATCCTTGTGAGCCTGTCAGCCCATTGATCCCTACCGACCCTTGAGTAATGGAGCTCACCTGCTCGAAGCATAAAATTCTTTCCATTAACAATTAGACAGTCTTTGCCAACGTCGACTCTCATCTGAGAATTACACCTCAAAGGGGACTCCTAACGACTCAAAATCGAGGAGTATAGCGTCGGATACAGCTCTAGGGTTTAATGTTAATAAAAATCTATCTTAGCTGTTCAGAAGTTCGCAATGAGGTTCATGCACGGGTGGACATGTCATGGTAGGAGGTTCTTCTTTCTATAATACCTCAAGTAACCACTTATTGAATGATTTCTATGCTCTTGCTTGAATCCGGTTGGCATCACTCTTGTTTGGACCAGTAGAAGTGAAGATAGTTTCTCGAACTTCTCTTTCTCGTCACCTGAGCTGTCAGTGAATGTTCTCAGAATAATATCTCCCCATCTTCTGAGCTTATCCTTGGCTTCCGTTAGCACCTTCAGTGATGGGCAGGCTTCCCCAAAGTGCGAATAGAGCAGGCGCTTTGGTTTCAAGTCGATTAATCGATCTATTGTCTGAATGGAAACGTCAAGGTCGAAATCAGGTGGAGGCGTTGTCGGGACGACTTCTTTTGTATCATCGAAGTAAAGCCCCGCAGCGTCACCAGTAAATAGCGCACGTGTTTCATCGTCAAACAAGCATATTTCATGTGATGCGTGTCCCGGCGCACCTATGATTCTAAGTGCCCTACCACCTCCAAATCTTATCACATCACCATCTTTCACAGGCTGAATTCTATCCTTCTTAACAGGCTTAAGACTTCCATAGAGCGACATTGACTCACCGAAGACCTTTCTCGAACTTTCGATTAACCTAGAGGGGTCGATGAGATGTTTGGCTCCACGTTCATGAACGACGACTGTGGCATTGACCATCCGATCAGCCATGTCCCCGACACCGCCAGCATGGTCCAAGTGAATATGCGTCACGACTATATGCGTAAAAGAACTCAGACTAAGACCCAACTTATCGATCCCGTCCAGCAAGTTTTTGGATGAAGTACTAGGGCCTGTTTCCACAAGAACGTGCTCGCCTTCTGAATCCAGCACATAACTTGAGCAGAAGTTCTTCATTCCCAAGGCGTTGCTGTCAATCAGGGAAATGCCTTCGCCAAGACCAAATGTGAACACCATCTTAGACAAGTTTTCCTTCACCACATGACTAAATCTACGTATGAGAACAAAACGATCTCTCACTGTTGTCAATTGATGCATTAATAATGAAGCCACAAATACTTAACCTCGTTCTTCCTCTGATAAATAAGATTACAAAATGAATTTAATCATTCTCTAGATAAACCGTATCTGCTTCCGAAAGTCACATCAAGAACTGTCAGCAGAGCGTGATTGCACATGCCAAGAATCAAGCTGGTGATATTCGATGCTGATGATGTTCTTTTCAGCAGTACATCAGACTGCTACCTAGGGCAAGTCACCCTACCGACAAAAAGAATTGATGAAGACGCCATTAAAGACTCAGCCGGCTGCAAGGTCAGACTCGATGAAGAAGCCAGAACAGTCCTGCATGAGCTGAAGAAAAGAGGAATTCATATGTCAATAGACAGCATAAATAGACCCCGCGAAGCTGAGGAAATCCTCCGAGTACTTGAAATTGACAGGTTCTTCGAGCACTCGAAGATCAATTTCGATGACAAAGGTCATAATATCATAGAGATCTTGTCAGACTTCAAGGCTAAAGACAATCTGGAAATATCACCTGATGAAGTAATGTTCATAGACGACGTAGAACAATTCTGCCTTGACGCAAAAAAAGCGTTAAAAGGAAAAGGTAAGATCCTTCAGATGGGCAAAGACATCAACCATCTGTCGGAACTGTTGAACTTGCTGTAAATAATACCGGCCGGAGGGTCGATAGCTACATGTACCTGCCGGAGGAAAAACCCTCCATGCCAGCGTTTGTATCTTAAACCTCTAGCGTCGATGGATCTTGGACTTCAACTCAGCACCCGGCTTGAACGCTGGAACCGACTTGGCTGGTATCTGTATCTTCTCTCTCGTCTTAGGGTTGATGCCTGTCCTCGCCTTCCTTTTCTTCACTAGGAAAGTGCCGAACCCTACCACTGAGACTTTGTCGCCCTTGGCTAGTGCCGCGGTTATCTGTTCGAATAGACCATCAACAGCCTTCCCTGCTGCTGCCTTGGTTATCTCCGCGCTCTTAGCTACGTGCTCAATCAAATCGCCTTTATTCACTTTGCTTTTTCACCCCCATTCTCGAGCTCCATTTGTTCTCTATTGTTCCCTCGAGTATTTTAAATCTTTGTTTTTTTTGATAATTTCCTTCAAAAATCTCGTGCATTCCTCGCATAATTCGACAATTGTCGAACAACACAAAGTCTGTCAACCAAGCCTGCGATCGGCGGAAAAACTAGCAGTTTGGACTAGCTGGCTACCTGTGTAGGCAACCTATTGCGACTTTTCCCTTGGTACTACAGTATCTCTTTTATTTTGGTGCTAATCACCTTGGCGACGCTAACCACTTCGATTCCCTTGCCCGACGTCTCTATGGTGTCAGTGGTGACTATGAACGGAGGAAATTCCTTTCTCATTAGTTCAAGAGCACCAGGGCTGTGCACAGGGTGAACATACGCGAATGCAACCTTCTTGGCGCCTTTCTGTTTTCTAAGCATGTTTGCTGCTCGAGCTATTGTCTTTCCTGTGCTAACGATGTCATCGACGATCAATATGTTCTTCCCCCTCACGTCAACATCTTCGACTAGCTTTTGCGATATTTCTCCTGTGTTCACATCCCGTTCCTTCTCCAAGGCTGATGCTTGCTTGGATCCTATGATATCAGCCATCTCCTTGGCCCAGGGCAATCCTTCCCCATCTGGAGCAAACACGATGAAGTCTTCTGCAGCTTTCACGTTGTTCTTCACAAATTCTGCGAGAGAGGTAATTCCCGAGATGTCATATGCTTTGATGTTAGGGAACCACTTCGTTATTCCTGTGATGCGGTGAACATGAGATGTTACAGTTATGAAATCTGTGACTCCAACATCCTCGAAGATCTTCGCAACTATGCCGCAGGAAACAGGTTCACCTAATCTGAATTCATTGTCTTGCCTTGCGTAAGCAAAATAGGGAAACACTGCCACAAGTCTACCCGCCTCATATCTATTCAACGTTGAGAGTGTAAGAAAGGTCCTCAGAACATAGTTATTAATGCTCTCACTCTCTCCCTTCTGGAAGACGGCGATAACATTCTTGTTCTTCACATCCTCAACTTTCTCGACGAGAATTCGCGGCGCGAGTTCACCGTCTGGGAACACGCGGTTATCGATCTTAATGAATTTTGCGCTCAACCCGGCTGCTATCCCAGAGCCGAGCCCGGTATCGCCAATAACGCAGATGTCACTCATAGGAAACTTCTCCGCACACCTTATAGTGTTCTCACTTTCTTAATGCAATAGCTTCATATTTAATACTATTTTGGAGGTGATTCTTAGACCAGAGGATCCCCTAAAGAAGCTGAATTGGGAGCCGTCTTTCAAAGGACGACGCGCACGGGAAGTCAAAGAAGACATGAAAAAGTCAGAAGAAAAAGTAGCAGACAAGAAAGGGGTTGATCGTGGTCGAGACTACTTGTTACGATGTGATTTCTAGCGAGTGATGTGCTACCTACTTCTTAGGCACTATGTCTTTCCTGGTAAGTAGTCTGGTGCTTATTACTATCATCAATAAGTACACGGGTTCCGAGTTACGTAGTCATAGATGGACATTCGTAGCTCTGGGGTTTCACCATCCTCGTCTCCCTCGCGAGTTCATCGGGAGCCTCATTGGACTTCACCCCCGTCTGGGTGCGAACCCCCTCGAAGACCTCACAGCCACACACAGGACTAGCTTAACCCACCATCACAGAAAAGAGAGCACACGCACACGTACGTGCACATGCTCTCCATCTCAAATGCACAGCCAAGCTACCTGTCATGTGGCTTCATCCCCAAGGAAAGACCCTCCATACTTAGTCAAGTTGCACCAGTGCGTTGATGTCGACCTTACGTTTCCCTTAGCTTTTCTCTCCACCGCGAAATCAACTGCAGCCTCTGCAGAATCTTTCTCGTTCTCCGCGTTTGCTGTGGCGCCAGCTGCACACCCCGCATGAATATGTTGAAGCTGGCTCCCCGCTGTCGCTCTCGTTGGAGACCACACCTCCAGCAGGTAATCACCGATGCATTCCTTGGTACCCTGTTCTTTGCTCCGCACCGTGGGCAGCACTTTGTTGTTCCTGGCGCCGGAACCGTT
>JAHPYV010000019.1:1722-22089 GCA_019058495.1 Promethearchaeati archaeon | reverse complement strand
CACCCTAAAGACCCATCGACCATAGTAGTCGAAATGAGGTGCGCAACGGGAGCGGACATATACTCAGTTGACCGAGACACAATACTCAGTATCATCAAGGAAAGTGAGAAAGATAAAATCGAGCATGTTATTGGACCACTTGAGCTTGAAGAATGAGTAACAGACCTTTCAGAAAAATCAAACTTCGCTTACATCCTTTTTTCCGAGGGTGTCCCACCTACTCGTGTGCCTGCACCATGTCTCCGCTTCCTTGGCTTGGGTCATGTTGACAGCTTCATCCCCGCACGGAATATGAAGTAGAGATAGAGCGATCAGATGCAGTTGAGTCTATCAGTGGTCGCAAGTACGGCTGTTCTCCTATGACGCATTCAAGGAACGTTGGTGGAGATATGCTAGTTCGAGTCACATTTTCTCGGTATATACAATAAATGCGCTTAGTATATTGCCCACATGCTCCCCTCAATTACTTGGAGGAAGAGCGGCTTTCGGAATTTACTGTATAGACCACTAGCAGTTCACTTTAGATGTTTAGCTTTTTAGCATGGTCAGCATGAAGCCAAACATGGCGAAGGGGATGGTGACTTCGAACACAGAAATTGAGGCGCCAAGAAAAACTGTGATGAAAAAAGTCGACTTTGCTGATGAACTGATGAAAGCTGGAGGAGTGTATATCAATAAGTGCGTCCAGTGCGGGCGTTGCACCGCGAGCTGTCCTTCAGGCAAACATACTGCGTATCGCACCAGGATGATAATTCGGAGGGCTATGGCTGGTTTCCGTGACGAGGTTCTTGCCAGCGACGACATCTGGCTTTGTACAACGTGTTATACCTGCTATGAGCGGTGTCCCCGGGGAATAGACGTTGTGAAAGTAATTCAAACGCTTAGGAACATGTCGATACGTGTTGGAGGTATGCTCCCAGCTCACAGAGCAGTGGCCTTAAACCTCTATAAGACTGGTCACGCTGTTCCTCTTGACCCTGACAACAAGGAGAAACGGCTTAAGTTAGGGTTACCTGAGATTCCACCTACTGTACACAGTTCTTCCATCGCCTTATCCGAAGTTCATGAACTCCTTGAGCAAGCAGGTTTCCTAGACATACTGGAAACTGCTCTTATGAAACAGATTCGGGTTAGGCCTCCCGAGGAGGGGTTGTTTCTGTGAGTTTGAAGTACGCTTTGTTCTTGGGCTGTGTTGTACCCAACAGGTATCCAGGGATAGAGGCAGCTACTAGAAAAGTCATGCCCAAAATTGGTGTTGAACTTGAGGATATGACTGGGGCATCCTGCTGCCCTGCTCCAGGAGTAATCGGATCAATGAGTAGAGACTCTTGGCTTGCCCTCGCTTCACGCAATCTCTGTCTAGCAGAGAGGCTCGGTCTAGACATTCTGACGGTATGCAACGGTTGCTTTGCGACTCTATCTGATGCTAACAAGGAGCTGAAGGAGATCCCTGAGAAAAGGGAGCGAGTCACAAAGTTACTTCACGGGATCGGATTAAATTACGTCGGTAGAGTCAAAGTGAGACACATCGCAGAGGTTTTGGGGAAAGAGATTGGTCCTAAGAAGATCCAAGAGTATGTGACGAATCCATTATCAAAGCTCAAGATTGCGGTGCACTATGGCTGTCACTTGGTGAAGCCGCGTGTTTCGAGAGACTTTGATAATCCCGAGAGACCGACTGTTCTCGATGACTTGGTGAAGGCTCTTGGTGCTGAGTCTGTTGAATATGAAGAGAAGATGGCCTGCTGTGGTGCCGGCGGTGGGGTTCGCTCAGGCGTACCCGATGTCTCTCTTAGAATGCTGAATGAGAAGCTTTCAAACATTCAGAACGCTGGAGCCGACTTGATCCTCAATGTCTGTCCATTTTGTCACCTTCAGTTCGATAAGGGCCAAGTTGAGTTAAAACAAGGTTATGATATCTCTTACAACATCCCTGTGGTTCACTATGTGCAAGCTCTTGGTCTTGCCATCGGGTTCTCTGCATCTGAGCTCGGCATAGATCAACACTTTATTTGGAACTCGTCCATCGCTGAGAAGTTAGGAGGAGGAGATGGAGCAAAATGAGTGGAGAAGAAACTGCTACAGGTGGAGATGAACCTAGAGTAGGTGTCTACGTCTGCCACTGTGGAAAGAATATCGCTGATACTGTTGATGTCAAGAAAGTAGCGGAGTTCGCTTCGACTCTTCCCAATGTGGTGGTTGCAAGAGACTATATTCACGTGTGTGATGAGGTTGGGCAGGACACTATATCACAGGACATCAAACAAAAGAAATTGAATCGCGTCGTCGTGGCAGCATGTTCTCCAAAGGTTCACGAGGTAACCTTCCGGAAAACACTTGCTAAATCTGGGTTAAACCCTTATCTCCTCGAAGTTGCAAACATAAGAGAACAATGCTCATGGCCGCATGCAAGCAACAAGGATCTTGCAACCGACAAAGCAAAGGATCTTGTCAAGATGGGCGTCGCCAAAGCTCAACTTCTAAAACCTCTTGAAACAAAAGAGATTGAAACAATCAAATCAACCTTGGTTATTGGCGGGGGTATCGCTGGAGTACAGGCAGCATTGGATCTGGCAGATTCCGGAATAAGAGTCCACTTAGTAGAACGTGCACCGAACATTGGGGGAAGGATGGCCCAGTGGGGTAAAGTTTTCCCAACGATGGACTGTGCTGCGTGCATCCTTATGCCGAAGCTTGTGAGCGCAGTTCAGCACCCGAATATCGCCCTTTACACGTATTCTGAGGTTAAAGAGTTTTCAGGTTCCTTAGGAAACTTCAAAGCGAAAATCATGAGAAACCCGAGATACATCGACGAAAAAAAGTGTACTGGGTGCGGAACATGTGCGCAGAAATGCCCGGTAAAGGTTCCAAATGAATTTGACCTCGGTCTGGGAATAAGAAAAGCGATCTACGTCCCATCACCAAACGCCATACCAAACAAATACACTATTGACAAAGATCACTGCCTATACTTCACCAAAGGCGTTTGCAGAGTATGTCAGAAGTTCTGTACGAGTGGTGCAATAAACTATGAGCAGCAGCCTGAGGCAATAGATGTCTCAGTCGGTAGTGTGATTGTGAGCACAGGTTACGATCCATTCGACCCATCGGTTATCTCAGAATACGGGTTCGGAAGATACGGCAACGTAATAACTGGACCTATGGCTGAGAGAATGGCTGATGCTATGGGCCCAACAGGAGGAAAGATCGTTAGACCTTCAGATGGCAAGACACCAAAAAAGGTTGCATTCCTACAGTGTGTTGGTTCACGCGATGAAAAGCTTCGATTAAACTATTGCTCACGTGTTTGCTGTATGTATGCAATCAAGGATGCAATGATGCTAAAAGAGCAAGACCCGTCAGTCGAGCCCACCATATTCTACGTTGACATTAGAGCCTTTGGAAAGGGCTACGAGGAATTTTACGTTCGAAGCCAAGAGAGAGGAGTTAAATTCGTGAGAGGCAAGGTTTCATCAATCGTAGAAGAACCTGACACAAAGCGCCTACGGCTCAGGTATGAAGATACATTACTTGGAAAGACGATAGTTGAGGCATTTGATCTAGTTATTCTCTCAGTGGGACAGGTTCCAAGAAAGGAGGACCAAGAGCTTGGAAAGATGCTCGGCTTGCCTCGTGGGGTTGAGGGATTCTTCATGGAAGCGCACCCAAAGCTGAGACCAAACGACACCGTGGTTGACGGAATCTATCTCGCTGGTTCCGCTCAGTATCCAAAAGACATCGCGGACGCAGTAGCCCAAGCAAGCGGTGCAGCCTCTAGGGCAGCAATCCCGTTACAAGTTGGAAAAGTCCAGATCGAGCCTGTTGCCCCTGCCGTCGACGAAAACTACTGTGGCGGTTGCGGAATCTGCGCCGGAACGTGCGCATTCAACGCTTTAAAGTTCGATAATCAAGGCGAGAAGCGCGTGGCGCGAGTTGACGAATCACTCTGCAAGGGATGCGGCGCCTGCGTCGCAGCATGCCCCTCTTCAGCGATTAAAGCCCCTCAGTTTACAGACCAACAGGTAACTGCACAGCTAGAAGCATATCTGAAACCATAAAGTTTGGAAAGGTGAATTCACGAAGTTTATCTTCCGTTCAATAGTTCAAGAATATCTGTTGCAAAGGAGGAGGAGTCAAGGTGCCAGATCCAGAAGTCAAAGGTCGAGGCTCCAAACAAGGTGGAGAAGGCTTTGAACCAAAAATAGTTGGTTTTCTCTGCAATTGGTGTAGCTACGCTGGCGCTGACCTAGCTGGTCTCAGCAGAATGCAATACCCACACAACATACGTATTATTCGAGTCATGTGCACGGGCAGGGTAGACCCCACCTTCATTCTTCAAGCATTCCATGATGGAGCAGACGGTGTATTGGTAGCCGGCTGCCATCCTGGCGACTGTCACTACACGGCAGGCAACGAGAAAGCGATTCGAAGGTTGAGTCTCCTATCGGCTTACATAAAAGAGATGGGAATAGAGCCTGAGAGACTTCGAGTGGAATGGGTATCTGCTTCAGAAGGTGAGAAGTTTGCCGAGATCGTAAGGTCTTTGGTTGATTCATTGAGAAGGATAGGTCCAAATCCAATCCCTGAAATGATTAGTTCGCAGCGTTGACCTCGGCTATCAACCTGTAAGAGGGAATAGCACATGAAACGAGTACTAGGTAAGGATGGAGAATGGTTGATAGAACAGGACGAGGCTTCGATGGCCTTCAAGCCAAGGGGAACTCAATATCGGGTTAGTACCCCGAATCTACAAGAGATTAAGGATTTTCCCTACGAATTCAAATGGCCTAGGCAGTCAAACAAAGCCATAGCTATAGCCAAGGTCATAGCAACGTTGGTAAATCCTGTTTCGGGTGGCAAAGGGCAGGTTCATTTTGACGTGTCCAGCAGGAGAGAGAAATACAAGCGAACGTTCAACTCCGTGCTTGATCTCCTGAGGCTCTGCGACAATGTTGAGGAGCAGACTGTTAGCAAGGACATGATAGCACATGACAGGATCCTGAAGGCACGTTTCGATTGTGCTCCCCCTATTGTTCTTGAAGGAGAAGATGATAGCATCACCCTCAGCGTTGATAAGTCCCTCGAATTTGCTGAGCAGATACACGTTCTCTGCGAAGGGTGGATGTTTGAAAGTGAAGACATGCTAGTAAAGGATGTTATGCATTCAATAACCGTCGTTGACGGCACGTTGGCTGTGATTGAGGCAACTAAGTTGATGAGTGATAAGAAGATTGGCTCAGTCTTAGTGAAGGACTCTCAGGGAAGCATTGGAGGCGTCTTCACTGAGAGGGATGTTGTACGAAGAGTTGTTGCAAATGGAGTTGACCCAGGAAAAACATCCGTGAAGGATGTCATGAGCACTCCACTTATCACGGTTAGGGCGGACACGCCTATCGATGAAGCTGCTAGACTGATGACTGAAAAGAGAATTCGAAGGTTACCAGTTATCGAGGGAGGCAAGATAGTCGGAGTGGTCACAGATAGAGACGTGATCAGAACGGTTCCAATCTTATTGAGAAAATAAACAATGGGCACAAGGAAGAGAGGAGATGGTAAGATATGGCAACAAGAATTGCTATCTTTCAGTTATCGAGTTGTTGGGGATGTCAAGAGTCTCTTTTAGATCTCTACGAAAAGCTAGTCCCTATACTGCCGTCTCTAGATGTGAAATATTGGTGCGCTGTAATAGATGTGAAGAAGCAAAGCCTGAACGAAATCCCGAAAGCTGGAATAGATGTAAGCTTTGTTGAAGGTATGTGCAGAACAGAGGATGATGTTGAACTCCTTAAGCTTGCAAGAGAGAAGTCGAAGCTCCTATTGGCATTCGGAACCTGCTCGACCTACGGCGGCATACCTTCACTCGCCAACATGTTCGAGAAAGACGAACTTCTTAGGCGCAAGTACATTGAGACTGAAAGCATAGTTGAAGGTACTATCCCCACTGTAAACCTCCCAAAGATATCCCCCTACATAGTCAAGAATGACCAGCTTGTGAAGGTGGACTTGAAGCTACCTGGATGTCCGCCGACTACAGACAACATAGCTAAGGCTGTTATGTCGCTACTGCAAGGTCAAGCTCCAACAATGGAAACTAAGTCTGTCTGCGACGAATGCAAAAGGGAGAAAGAGGAAAAAATCAGTATAACTGAGTTCAAGAGAAGCTTTGTCGGCCTAATTGATTCGAAGAAATGTCTGCTAAGCCAAGGATACTTATGCATGGGTCCTGGAACGAGGGCTGGATGTGGATCTCAGTGTCCAAATGCGAATGCCCCATGCGGTGGATGCTATGGGCCAATCGACTGCGGAGCTGACCACGGTGCGAAACTGATGAGCGCAATCGCTTCAGTTGTCGACATGCCCACTGAGAAGCTCTCAGAATCAATAAAGGATGTTGTGGGAACCTTCTACAAATTCACCTTACCGTCGGCACTGATTCCCATGTCTGTAAGGACTGGTAAGAGGAGGTAGAGCAACAAACATGGTGGAGTCTATGAGCAAAGCTGCAAAGGATGAAATTGTAATTGAGCCAGTGACAAGACTCGAAGGGCATGCGAAGATTACAATTCTCCTTTCTAAAGGCAAAGTTAAAGATGTACAATTCAACGTGACGTCTGTGCGTTTCTTTGAGAAGTTTCTCGAGGGACGCCGAGCTGAGGACGCCCCAATAATTACACCAAGAATCTGTGGGATATGCCCGCAACCACATCACTTAGCCTCCGTCAAAGCAGTTGAAGCAGCATGGAAGATCTCTCCTCCTCCTCCAGCAACTAAGCTCAGAGAACTCATGCTGCTCGGCAAAATGATTCAAAGCCACGCACTCCATTTCTATGCGCTTGCAGCACCAGACTTCGTAGTAGGCCCCTTCGCCGACCCATCCATGCGAAATGTGCTCACAATCGCAAAGCATCTCCCCGATGTAGCCACTAAGGCACTTGAACTAATGCGCCATGGACAAGAATTAGCCGGACTAGTTGGTGGGAAACCAATACACCCAGTAACAGCGATTCCGGGCGGAATGTCAAAGCCCTTGACTGAGGAACACAGAGACAGTTGGCTTAAGAAAATGGGTAGAATAATGGAACTTGCAGAGTTCTCTGCAAACCTGGGACTGAAAGTGGTCGAAGATTACTGGGACGTGATCACCAAGATTGGCGTTGTAGAGACCTATTACATCGGTCTTGCAAATTCAGGTGCGCACAATTTCTATGATGGGACAATCAGAGTAATGTCACCTGAAGGGAAAATCGAAGCCGATTTTCCTCCAAAGGATTACCTGAACTTTATGGGAGAGCAAGTTGTTCCACACTGTTACGTCACACACCTATACTACAAGCCAGCTGGCTACCCTGACGGAATCTGGAGAGCAAACACTCTTGCCAGAATAAATGTTGCTGAGAAGATGGCAACACCCAAGGCTCAGGAATTCCTAAAAGCCTTTAGGAACAAAGTTGGGAGGCCCTGCCACGCAACATTCGCTTATCATTGGGCGAGGCTGATAGAGATCATAGAATCAGTGGAGAGAGCGGAACAACTCTTGGAGGATCCGCAGATCGTTAGCCAAGACGTGAAAGTAGCAGATGTGGAGCCATGCGAAGGAAATGGCGTTGGTTGCGTTGAAGCGCCTCGGGGCACGCTAATCCACAACTACTGGACTGATAACAAAGGGATTATCACTAAGGCTAACCTTATCGTTGCGACAAATAATAATGTGGGAGCAATTGAAAAGTGTCTGAAACACGTAGCCAAGCAAGTCATAGAAGAGAAAGCGCACCAAAATGTGAAATTCCCGAACCCTATGATTAAGACAGCATAGAAAAGGAATAGGAGGATCAGAACACATGAGCGTTGATGAAAAGCTTTCGAATCTCCTTGAAATGATTATTCGATGCTATGATTGCTGACTAGCATGTGCAGCTCATCTCCTTGTGATTGACGAGGAGGGAAACAAGCTGCTAAGTAGAGAGATCAGGATCGGAACTGAATGATCCTACACCAAAACCGGTCGGTGGTGCTGGGGACGGCTCTGCAAGAGCCAAGTTCCTTCCCTCTCTCTCCCACCTAGATATCCCGAGCCAATTCTGAGCATACCGACACTGATGATTATTTTTTCATTGGGTAAATAAATATAATGCTGAGTCCCCTAGTATCATGCGGCTCTAGTGTCGGTAGATGAAGGACGTGGTGTCTTATTGGTGGAAGGACGCAAAGTTCAGAAGGTGGGGCGGTCAACACTTGCAATCTCACTCCCTAATGACTGGGTGAGGAGAACCGGTTTGAAAAAAGGAGACTTGATGATATTCTCTCAGGAGAGAGATGGTTCCATACGGCTGGTTCCCAGTGCATACGTCAGTCGTAAAACTGAAGAAAGCTTGGAGGCTGTCATCAATTCCGATCTCTGCAGCGTTTCCAAGATGTTAGAGAGGATGATTATAGAGTACTATATGCTGGGTCGTGACACTATCGTTATCACGTCTCACAACAATATCAGCGGATCACATGTTGAAGAAATACGTGGCGCTGTTCGAAAACTCATGGGAATAGGTATAGTCGAGGAAGTTCCAAATAGAATCGTTCTTCAATGCTCAATAGATAACAGTAGATTCCCCATATCTACTCTCATGCGAAGAATGCACGTCAATGTGACTACAATGCACAGTGAAGTCACTCAAGCTCTTCACGACGCCAGCCGAGCGCTCGCACAGAGCGTGACTCGCAGAAAAATCGAGATCGATATGTTCTATTTGCTGATTGTAAGACTCTTGCTCAGCTCTCAGCGTTCTCCAATGCTAGCAGAACAGATTGGTATAGAGAAACCGATTCAAGTCCAGAGCTACAGGTTAACAACGGAGTACCTTGAAAGAATGTCTGAATCCCTATACAGCATTGCAGGAGCACTAATAGCGATTCTGGATGCTAACAAGAAACTTCCAGAGGCCCAGGCAAATGATTTCAGCCAAATGAGCGAGCTGGCAAAAAACTTATGCGATGACGTTGTGCAGAGTTTTCAGTCCAAGGACGCTAGGCTCGTCAATGAGATCATAGAGCGGTATGAATCATTAAAGTCACAGGTGACGACCGCCGCCGCTTCCAATCAAGATAGTTACGATAATGAACTCAGAATACACGTGAAGAATATCGAGTACGACATTAGGAGAATTGTGGATACTGGGTTGAAAATGGCCTCAGTTGCACTCGAGAGAACATTGGAGAGCTAGGTGACATATTTGACTGGTTAAATTAGGATAATGCGCTTTTGAACAAGGAAGAGAGAGGAGGGGTGTTAGCAGTAACTTTTCTCACCAGAAGGCGCACGCACACCTGTTACAATGTTCGTACGGATCCTTGCCGAAACACTCCTTGTCCGTGTAGACTTGATATAGGATCTCACAGTTTTCACATAGCCAACTCTCAACTCTCGAGGCACCATAGTTGCTCGAACCAAGAACCTTCAGCTTAGTGTTACATGACGGACATTGATCTGAATGCTTACGAAACTCTGCAGGCATTATCTTCATGTACTTCCTCAATTCCTTCAACGTGAGCGACACTGGGCAGTGTTCGCCTCCCCTCAGCCGAGTTGGCATCTACTTATTATACTATCGTCTCTTAGCTAGGATGTCAAGAGCTACTTATTAGAAGGAAGATCGAACAGTATAGAGAGTATGATCTTTATCTGTAACGGATTCCATCTCCAGCCCCTAACTGGTCTGATTGCGTTTCTGGTCCCTCAGTTGTTACAGGATCAAAGAAGAGTAATTCTGGTCCTGTGCCGAGAGGCGAAAATCATCAATCAGATACTGACGGAAGGGAACGGGAAACATTAAGACTCGATCTCCATATCATCTTTGTAGGCGACTCGAACAACGAAAACTATTTATCTTGCATCTAAGGGTGAGATATAAAGAAATGTCCGCACCTGAGGTTAATGAATGTGATCTCAGTCATGAAACTAATCCTGAAGACAAGTTTCGCACAGCTGTAGCATGAAGTCACTCCTGATTGCCTCTTCGATAGTGGTTAAGAATGTCCGAAGAACAGTCTGAGAAGAGAAGTGGTGAAGCACCTTCAGTGGTTCTAACATTCATGAATGAGGTCGCAAGTTCCCCTAGAGGCGAAGGTATTCTTTACTGTTACCAGTGTGGTAGATGCTCAAGCAGTTGCCCCGTAAGCAGAATAACTCCGAGGCACAATCCCCGCAAGCTTATGGAAAGAATCATATTAGGTTTCAAAGATGAAGTGCTCTTAACTGACCTACCCTGGTACTGTTTGTCATGCTTCACTTGTGTGGACAGATGTCCCCAAGGAGCAGATGTTGGGGAAGTCATGTTTGCAATCAGAAACATGTCTGTTGAGCAAGGAAATGTACCCAAGGAACTCATGGAACAGGCCAAGAACCTTGTATCAACGGGTCAAGTTGTCCCAATCACAAATCTAGCTCTTGAGAAAAGACAGAGGCTTAAGTTACCTCCAATCGAGTTTGCTTCCCGCGAAGTTGTTCAGAAGCTTTTGAGGCAAACAAGACTCAGTAAGCTGACCTAGCATGGGAAGGAGTCTGCTAGTTTCCACCGAGCAACTTAGTTGAAGTGATGAAAGAAAAGAGAGGAGAAAGCTTAGTTGTTGAAATACTCTTTTTACATTGGCTGTCTAATTCCGGCGAGGGAACCTGGATATGAGTCCGTCATAAGAAAGGTCTTGCCATCACTTGGATTCGAGCTCGAGGATCTCAAGGGTGCTAACTGCTGTGCTCCTTTTAGCATCCAATCCCTTGACTATTATGGCTGGCTTGCGCTTGCGGCTAGAAACCTTTCCTTAGCCGAGAAAATAGGGAAACCACTCTTGACCATCTGTGACGATTGTTACGAGTCATTTAGCATGGCTAACAAGATATTGAAGGAGGATAAAGAAGCAAAAGACAGAATCAATTTTATGCTTTCCGAGATTGGAGAGGAGTTCAAGGGAAGCATTGAAGTCAAACACGTTTTGGAAGTGCTTCATGAAGACATGAATCTGATCAAGAAGAATCTGACGAACCCACTAGATCGGTTGAAGGTCGGTGCGCATCCAGGTTGTCACCTTGTTCGACCGAAAGCGATCCACACAAGAATCCGCTTAGCCTTCGACATAATGGATGACTTAGTGAGCGCTCTTGGGGCGGAGGCCGTTGACTATCCTGAGAAAGCCATGTGCTGTGGTGGTCCGCTACGTGGTGTGAACGATGATATATCGAGGAGGATATCGCGGGAGAAGCTATTGGCACTAAAGACAGCTCGCGTTGATTGCGTTGCGACAGTCTGCCCGTTCTGCTTTAGGCAGTTTGACACAGGTCAAATAGAGCTAAGACGATACTTCAATGAAGAGTATCGATTGCCAGTTGTTCACTATATGGAACTCCTCGGGAAAGCTATTGGAGTCAAATTCACTGACGATGAGTTAGCAGATCACAGAATTCCTGTCCGGAAGATAATCAGTTCAGCAATAGAATAGAGTAAACCTTCACAAACGAGGGAGAAGAAGAAGGAGGTAAGATCCTATTGGCGACTGACGAGAAACATGTGCTAGTTATCGGAGGCGGCATAGCAGGAATACAAGCATCGTTAGATCTAGCAAACAGAGGATTCGCTGTCCACCTGGTCGAGAGATCTCCAACGATCGGTGGGAGGATGGCCCAACTCGACAAGACATTCCCCACCATGGATTGCTCTATCTGTATACTCTCACCCAAGATGATAGAATGCGCTAGACATCCACGAATAAAGTTGCACACCTACTCTGAAGTCATTGGACTCAAGGGTTCCGTAGGAGACTTCCATGTGAAGGTTCTGAAGAAACCTAGGTATGTAAGTGAGGAAAAGTGTGTAGGATGTGGTGAATGCACTGAAAAATGCCCCGTGAAAGTTCCAAGTGAATTTGATATGGGGTTGGGGATGAGAAAAGCAATCTACATGCCCTTTCTTCAATCAGTGCCTAGGTTAGCTACCATAGACGCGGAACATTGCTTATACTTCACCAAGAATGTCTGCAAGGTCTGCGAGAAATTCTGCGTGCCAAAGGCGATAGATTATGACCAGAAGCCGCAGGAGATCGACCTAGATGTCGGGGCTATAGTTGTTGCGACAGGTTTTGACTTGTTTGACGCATCAATTATCCCATCGCTGGGGTATAAGAAATACAAAAATGTTATCAATGGGCTAGAACTTGAACGATTACTGTGTGCATCTGGACCAACACGTGGAGAACTTGTCAGACCTTCAGACGGTAAACACCCTAAATCTGTTGCATTCATACAGTGCGTCGGAGCCCGAGACAAGAGGTTCGGGTACCCGTACTGCTCGAGCATCTGTTGCAAGTACGCCGTAAAGAATGCTGCACTCATTAAGCAACATAACCCAGACAATGAGGTCTCTATCTTCTACACTGATCTGCGAGTCTTCGGAAAAGGGTTTCAGGAATTTGCTAACCGCTCCAAGTCAGAATATGGTGTCAAGTATATTCAAAGCAACCCTGGAGAGATCAGAGAGAAGCCGGATACGGGGAACCTCCAAGTCTGGTTCGAAGACACGACAACAGGAAAAGTGCAATCGCACGAATTTGGTCTCGTCGTATTGTCTACAGCTCTTGTAGCCTCCAAAGAGAATGAGGAGCTTGCAAAGGTACTGGGGATAGAGCTAGATCCCTATCGGTTCATCTTATCGAAGAACGCTGTGACAGACATCTTCGACACTACTGTGGAAGGCATCTATGCGTGTGGCTACTGTATTGGACCAAAGTCTGGGGACGTTCCAGACTCCGTGATGCAGGGGAGCGCCGCAGCTGTCAGAGTAGCTGAGGTTCTGATGAGTTCTGAGGGAGGAAGCTAAGGCATGAGTGAATACAACGATCAGCAGGACCCACGTATTGGAGTGTTTGTCTGCCACTGCGGAACTAATATAGGAGGGGTAGTCGACTGCCGCGCTGTTATCGAGTATGCCAAGACTCTGCCAAGCGTTTCCTATGCAGAAGATAACATGTATACGTGTTCTGAAGTTGGTCTATCCGCTATTAAGGATGCAATAAAGAAGTGTAAGTTGAATCGTGTGGTTGTAGCTTCTTGTACTCCAAGAACACATGAAACCCTATTCAGGAGAACCTGCAGGGAAGCAGGGCTTAACCAGTATCTTTTCGAGTTTGCCAACGTAAGAGAGCAATGCTCATGGGTTCACGCACATGAACCCGAAAAAGCCACTCAGAAAGCGAAGGATATCGTTAGGATGGCAGTGGCAAGAGCATCCAGGCTGGAGCCAAGAAACGAAGTTGAAGTCGAAGTTGAAAAATCATGCTTGGTCATTGGTGGGGGAATAGCCGGCTTAACTGCCGCATCAAGCGTAGCAAAACAGGGCTTCAGAGTGGTCTTGGTTGAGAAGCAGGCTGAGCTAGGAGGAAAGCTGAGACAGCTACATTTAGTCTACCCAACTTTCCAGGATGCTACGGAAATACTTCAAAACGCCACTAGATCAGTCGCCGAGAAAAAGAATATTCAAGTTCTTACATCGTCCATCGTGAAAGAAGTATCTGGAGCCGTTGGAGGCTTTGAGGTCTCTGTTCAACATCAAAAAGACAAGAAGGAAACCAAACTCAAAGTGGGGGCCATTGTTGTGGCAACAGGTGCACAGAACTATGAACCGCCAAAGCCCTACTACGGCTACGGAGTATCAGATAATGTCATCACTCAACTAAAACTCGAAGAGATATTGAAGGGGGACAAACTGGGTAAACCTGAAAGAGTAATCATGGTTCAATGCGTAGGCGCGAGAAAAGGCGAAACTTGGACACCTGGATTTGAGGAATTAGAGAAAGCCGGGCTCGTAGACGAAATGTATAGCAAGCGGGCAGCAGAGGAAGGATTCCCATACTGCTCGAAGATATGCTGCGTCAACGCAATTAAAAATGCCCTAATAGTGAAGGACAAATCCCCTGAGACTGACGTAATCGTCCTCTACTCTGACATAAGGGCATACAAGGAGTATGAGAAACTTTACGGCGAAGCAAGAAAGAGAGGAGTCAAATTCATCAGATACTTCACGGAGTTGCCAATTGACGTCAAGCAGTCTGACGATGGGAAACTCGTGATCTTTTTCCTCAATACTCTATATCGCTCCGAGATGAGCTTCTTGGCAGACTACATCGTGTTATCCACTCCACTCGCTCCAAGCCTCGACAATATCATATTGTCAAAAACGCTCAGAATACCCCTAGGTGCTGACGGTTTCCTGCTTGAAGCTCACCCTAAGCTCAGACCAGTCGACACTTCAACCGAAGGAATCTACCTCGCAGGTACCGTTGCGGGATCACTCGATATAGCTGAATCCATCGTCGCTGGAAAAGCCGCTGCTGCGAGAGCTTCTTCACTGATGGCCCCAGGAAAATTGACCAAGGACGCAGTTACAGCAGAGGTCGACCCGAGCAAGTGCGATGCCTGCGGCATATGCGAAGCCATATGCCCCTTCGTGGCCCCCCGAATCGTTATGGCTAATGATAAAAAAGTATCGCAGATAAATCCCATACTTTGTAACGGCTGCGGAACCTGCGTAGCTGCATGCCCAAGGTTTGCGATCACCATGTATCACTACAAAGATGATCAGATCGCTAGTCAAGTTAGAACTGCTTTTAGCGATGAAGTTGGAGATCCTTCAGAGCCCAGAATACTCATGTTTACTTGCACATATTGTAGCTACGCTGGGGCTGACCTAGCGGGAGTGAGCAGGCTGGAGTATCCGGCTAACGTCAGAATCATTCGTTTGCCCTGCAGTGGAAGAGTCGACCCCTATATAGTGTTTGAAGCCTTCAAGTATGGCGCTGATGGAGTCATCGTATCAGGTTGCCATCCTGGAGACTGTCACTTCCTCAGTGGAAACCGAATGGCAGAGCAGAGATTCAGATCTCTTCAAACTGCCCTGGACGCTTTGGGCGTAGAAAAGGGTAGAGTTCGTCTTCAGTGGATCTCTGCAAGCGAAGGCCAACTCTTCGCCAATGTTGTAAAAGATATGACAGACAGCGTAAGAGCGCTTGGACTGAACCCAATGAGGGTAGCAAGAGAGAAGACATGATTGAGTTCGTAACATTCGTATTAGAGGTGAACTCTGCGTTGGATCTTCCCGATAAAATAAGACCTGATCACTCATTCATGGAAGAGGTTCTGAAGGAACCAGAAGGAGAAAAGCTACGATACTGTTTCAACTGCGGAACTTGCACAGCTTCATGCGTTGTAAGCTGGCACACAGAGAACTACCGACCTAGGATGATTCTTCACCTCGTATCCTTGGGCGCACGAGAAGCAATCCTGAAAAGCAAAGAGATATGGCTCTGCGCCACATGCAACACTTGCGGAGAGAGATGTCCCCAAGGCGTCAACATAGCTGAAGCAATGAATGTTCTCCGCAGGCTCGCTATAAAATACAACTATGTGCCTTCCTCAATAAGGAGCCTCGCTTCGAGCATACTGAAACTTGGGAGGATATACGAAGTCGATGATTTCGTCGAGGAAGAGCGCCAAGATCTCGGTCTGCCGACTCTCGCATCTACTGACAAGAAATTCATGGGGAAGCTCACAAAGAAAGTCGCTCTCAAATTACCCAACCTCTTAACTTCGGATTAGAACTCGGAAATATCGAACAATCAGAATTGAGGGAGCAAGAAGAATGGTTCACAATGTTGAGGATAGCCAAAGGACGTGTCACTATGGCAGCAGGGACAACAGGTACGGCTACTTCCCAGGTTGCTCCATCCCAGTTCGACTTAACTCGTATGAGCTTTCGTCTCGGAAAGTCCTAGGCAAGCTTGGAATTGAACTGACGAATATCGAAGGTACTTCATGTTGCGGCATGCCCCTTGAACGAGTCGACCATGAGGCATTCATGTTGATGGTCAGTAAGGTTCTCGCTGAGGCTGAGAAACAAGAGCTCAACATTCTCACACTCTGCTCGGGTTGCTTCGGAAGCCTCTCACGGGGCGCAGCGTACTTGGCTCAACACAGAGAAGAGAAGGATAGAGTCAATGAGTTCCTTAAAGATTTCAACCTTGAATACAAAGGGATCTGTAAAGTTCGACATCTGGTTCAGGTTCTATATCAAGACGTCACCCCGAACAGGATCAAGAGTGAAGTTAAAAGGGATCTGGGCAAACTCCGTGTCGCAGCACATTATGGATGCCACCCCTTGAAACCCCACGATATTGTTCAATTCGACGATCCGGAAGAACCGACAAGCCTTGATGAACTGATCAACGCAACTGGCGCTCAGAGTATCGACTACAAGGATAAGCTCCAATGTTGCGGTTCACCAATCCTAGCTGTCGATGAAACGCTAGCGGCGACGATAGCTAAGTCGAAACTCGACAACATCAAGACTGAAAATGCAGATGCTATTGTCACAATGTGCCCATTCTGTGAGCTAATGTTCGACGGAATGCAGATAGTCATTGAAGATAAGTTCAAGGTGAACTACGGTATCCCAGCCCTCCTCCTTCCTCAACTAATCGGGCTAGCCATGAATTTCGGACCAATGGATCTTGGTTTGAACACTAACAAAGTGCGAACAGACAAACTACTCGAGCGCATATCATGAGGGAATCTTCCAAATCAAACAAGGTGATGACGCAAAATGCCTAAACAAGAAGATCGTAGCGCTAGTGAGAAGGGATGTGTCGTCATAGGTGGGGGCATTGCAGGCATTCAGGCTTCAATCGATCTCGCTGATCAAGGCTTCAAAGTCTACCTTGTTGAGCGCCAACCAAGCATCGGTGGGCATATGGCTCAGCTCGACAAAACTTTCCCTACCTTGGATTGCTCAGCTTGCATTCTTACCCCGAAGATGGTTGAAGCCTCAAGACACAAGAACATTGAACTCATTACATATTCTGAGGTCTCGTCTATAAGTGGAGAAGCAGGCAATTTCAAGGTTAGGTTGACGGAGAAACCGCGGTACGTGAAGCGGGAGAAGTGTACGGGTTGTGGAACATGCGCCAGGCACTGTCCAGTAGAGGTTCCGAACGAGTTTGATATGGGGCTAGGAGTAAGGAAGGCGATCTATGTTCCATTTCCTCAAGCCGTCCCATCTACTTACACCGTAGACGCAGATCACTGCATCAAGTGTAAGCTCTGCGAGAATGTCTGTCAGGCAGGAGCAGTTGACTTTAGCCAGAAACCTGTTGAGGTTGATCTGAACGTTGGGGCAATAATAGTGTGTACTGGTTTCGACTTGTTCGACGTTAAGGAGCACTACAAGAACCTCGGCTACGGGAAATATGATAATGTAATATCATCGCTTGAGTTTGAGAGGTTAATTAACGCCTCTGGACCAACAAGTGGCAGAATAATCAGACAGTCCGACGGGAGAGTTCCAAAGAGAATAGCCTTCGTCAACTGCATAGGTAGCAGAGACGAGAGAAAAGGTGCGAATTACTGTTCAAGGGTTTGCTGTATGTACTCAACGAAGAATGCCATTCTTTCCACTGAACACGTTGAAGGCTGTGAACCGACAATATACTTCATAGATCTGCGTGCTTTCGGAAAAGGTTTTGAAGAATTCTACAGAACAGCCGAGAAATCCTACGGTGTAAAATTCGTTAAAGGGAGAGTAGGCGAAATAAGCCAGGATCCCGAAACAAGGAACCTTTTTGTGAGAGCTGAAGATACTGCAACCGGCACAATTCTCACAAATGAATACGAATTGGTGGTACTCTCATTTGGGCTAACAGCATCAAAGCAGGCTCCAGACTTTAGCAAGTGGGGTCTCAACGTGCTCAAGGATCGTAATGGATTCTACTCTTCTGTTGAGGCTGCAACGTTGCCAGTAGACACTAACATCAAAGGGATTTATGTCTGCGGGATAGCCGAAGGACCAAAGGATATTCCAGACTCTGTTGCGCAGGCAAGCGCCGCAGCAATGAGAGCTTCACTCATTCTGTCGAGTAGCGACGCTACCCGTGCTACGATAATGAAAAGGAGGCCCTAGTTTGACGATATCTGAACCCACTCCAAAGGCCGTACCAGCAACTGATGAAGCGAGGATTGGCATCTACATATGCCACTGTGGAAGTAACATTGCTGGAACAGTTGATGTGGGCAAGGTGACAGAATTTGCTTCAAAGCTGACAAATGTGACTATTGCGCGGCACTACATGTATATGTGTAGCGACAGTGGGCAGGCACTGATAAAAGACGATATCGAGAAGCTTCGTCTCAACAGGGTGGTCGTAGCATCCTGCTCACCCAGGATGCACGAACCCACCTTCAGGAAAGTCTGTGAAAGCAAAGGACTCAACAGATACTTGTTTGAGATGGCGAATCTACGCGAGCAGTGCTCATGGGCGCACATGCATGAGCCAGAGAAAGCAACCCAGAAAGCTATGGAACTTGTTAGGATGTCTGTGGCTAAAGCTAGGCAACTTGAACCTCTCCCGCTAATGGAAGTTGAAGTCAAACCAAGCGCCTTAGTAATAGGTGGCGGAGTTGCCGGACTAAGCGCTGCACGAGATGTGGCTAAAAGAGGTTTCAAAGTCACTCTGGTTGAAAGTAGACCTGTTCTAGGTGGAAATCTGGCTAAACTTCACACACTCTTCCCGTCGGGCAAGGAAGCCTTTGAAGTCATACATCCAATCATCAAAGATGTTCTCGAGAATACGAACATCACTACGAAATTAGGCGCCAAGCTGGTGTCGTCTCAAGGTTTCATCGGGAACTTCAAGGTGACATTATCTGAGCAACCAGAATTCGTGAACGAGAAATGCAACCTCTGCGGAGAATGCTGGAAGGTTTGTCCTGTTGAAGTGCCTGACAATTCAAACTTCAACTTAACTACAAGGAAGGCAATATACCAGGTTCCAGATTACCTAAGTCAAGGAGCAAGTAGCAAAGTTGTTGTTGATCCTGAGCACTGCAATAAGTGCGGGAAATGCGCTGATGCATGTAAAGCTAATGCGATAGATCTGGATTTGGGACCAAAGGAATCAGAGGTTGAAGCTGGGTCCATTATCTTAGCAACAGGATTTGACTCTTTCGAACCCACTGGCATATTTCTCTATGGCAAAAACCCTAATGTTTTGACATTAGCCCAGCTCTCGAGGATACTAAATAACGATGGACCAACGAATGGTGAGTTATTCAACCCGAGGAACGGGAGAAAACCCAGTTCGATAGTTTTCATATCCTGTGTTGGTTCAAGGGAGGATCCAGAAACCCCAGGCAAAGAGGAAAGTGGCACACCCGCCAGAACATACTGCTCAAGAGTCTGCTGCGCAGCCATGGCTGAGAGCGCTAATATGATCAGAGAAAAGTACCCAGACACACAAGTCTACGTCTTGTATAGAGACTTTAGAGCTTTTGGGAAAGGACAGGAAGAGCTCTATAGAAAAAGCAGAGAAAACCTTGTGAAGTATATTCGCTACACCTCAGAAAAGCCACCTGAAATCTCAACTAAGGAAAGCAGCGAAGAAGAGGTTAAACCACTGGTGGTACTCGTCTGGGATGACTTGATTGCAAAGCAGGTTGAGATCCCAGCAGACATGATTGTCTTAGCGTCAGCGATGGTACCCCCTCAGGGCGAGACGGAGCTTGGGCAGACCCTTGGTGTCACGCGTTCACGCGACGGCTTCTTCTTAGAGGCTCATCTCAAGCTTAACCCGTTGAGTTCAGTTTCTGATGGAATATTCATAGCAGGAGCAGCGCAGGGACCGAAGGACAGTTGCGATAGTGCAGCACAAGGTAGCGGCGCAGCAGGAAAAGCATCGGCTCTGCTGGCTCAGGGAAGAGTCCCAATAGAGTCATCCATCTCATTTGTGAACGAGGATAAATGCGGTGGGTGCGGCATTTGTGAAGGCGCCTGCATCTACGGAGCAATAGAAATGAAGAAGCTGGAAGGCACGAGATTCAAACGCGTAGCCCACGTCATTGAAGCTTTATGCAAGGGTTGCGGAACGTGTGGTGCAGGATGCCCATCTGGCGCGATTACAATGAAGCACTTCACAGACAAGCAACTGACAGAGATGATCAAAGCAGCCATCTGAAGAGAATTTGCGAGGTTGTGACTAGATTTGACTGAGAAGAGTCATGGTGAAACAATGGAAGCCGGAACACACTTTGAACCAAAGATTATAGCAATCACCTGCAACTTCTGCTCATATGCCGGCGCCGATCTCGCTGGAACAAGCAGAATACAGTACCCAACCAATGTTAGGATTATTCGCGTCATGTGTAGTGGCAGAGTTGACCCAACTTTCGTCTTAAGAGCTCTCCAAGAAGGCGCTGACGGAGTGCTAATAGCAGGATGCCACATCGGGGACTGCCACTTCTTAGCAGGAAATGCTAAAGCTGCTAAGCGCTTCGCTGTCCTAAGC
>JAHPYV010000019.1:0-1712 GCA_019058495.1 Promethearchaeati archaeon | reverse complement strand
TGATACGGCGTCCACCGAGATCTTCACCCTAGAGGTCGTCGGGAGCGTCAGATGTGTATAAGTGAAGACTTGAATGGATCTCAGCTTCCGAAGGAGAGAAATTTGCCAAAGTAATTCGCTCGATGGTTCAGGATCTGAAGCGGGTCGGACCAAACCCGTACAAGAACGGTTCAGCCCAAGAGGAAAAAGCAACAGAGGCGTAGTTGATGGGAAAAAGGTGAGAAGGGACTTGCAGAAGAAGAATACTAATAGCCAAACAATCGCAACGCCGGAAAGCTTCACCCTTAAAATTGAAGGACTAATCGGCGCGTTCAAATCAGAGCGAGTGAGATGGCTGATAAGCAAAGAAGACGATATTAAACGAAACTCGGGCATGTCAGACGAAGCCTTCAGGAAGCTATTCGAGGAAACAGTCAAACAAGAGGCTGAACGGAGCATACTCCTTTCAGAACTGAGAAGAAGAAATGAGGCAAGCATAGGAGAGCTGACATCATCAACAAAGATGCCTAGCAAGCAGATACTCAGGCACATGATCGCTTTGATGAAGGGAGGCTCAGTGGCATTCGCCGGGGAGAGGGGTGATGAATATTCTTTCACAGCAATTGAACCTCCGGAATAGAAACTAGAAGGTCGCTCAGACAATGGTGGAAGGAAGAAGTGTCATATTTGTCCAATTGTCAAGTTGCTGGGGCTGCCATCAGTCACTCATAGACCTCTACGAGAGACTTCTGGACGTATTACCAGCTCTCAACATAAAGTACTGGCCAGCAGTGGTTGACTACAAGGAAAAAGACCTTGAAGCGCTACCAGAAAAGAGCATCGATGCTGGCTTCATAGAAGGAGCATTAAGAACCGATCATGATACCCATCTACTCAAATCGGCGAGAACTAAATCCAAGGTTCTGATCTCGTACGGAACATGCTCAAGCTACGGCGGCGTCTACGCATTGGCCAATCTTTCCACCAGAGACGAGTTGATCAAGAGAAAATACTATGAAGCGGAAAGCTTAGTCAAAGGTGACACGCCATCAGATAACCTACCTAAGATAACTACTTCAATAAGCAAGAATGATGACATAGTCAAATTCGACCTTTACCTACCCGGGTGTCCACCAACAAGCGACAACATAGCAGGTGCAGTCACAGCCTTTATCCAAGGCAAACCTGTCTCGATAGGTCAAAAAACAGTCTGCGACGATTGCGAGAGAAACAAGGAAGAAAAGAAACTGGTCAAAGCCTTCAAGAGAAGATTTGACGGGAAAGCAGATCCCGTGAAATGTTTGCTAAACCAGGGATACTTGTGTCTGGGACCAGGCACAAGGTCAGGGTGCGGAGCCCAATGCCCAACTAACGCCAACCTCCCGTGTGATGGGTGCTATGGTCCACCCGAGGGTGTTTTGGACCAAGGAGCCAAGCTACTTAGCGCCTTAGCAAGCATTGCCGACATGGAACCCGAGAAGCTAGACCGGGAGATCATTGACCCCGTAGGACAATTCTACAAATTCACCTTCGCCCATGGACTCATTAGAAAATCCGTCAGAACATACTTGGACGAACAGAATAGGTCCGCAGAGAAAAGAACTGCAAAGGAGGAACAATGAGAATGGGAAGCGCTGGCGAGAAGAGAATAGAGATCAAACCCGTCACCCGCCTTGAAGGACACGGAAACGTGACAATAACGCTTGATCAAAACGGAAAAGTCAAGGATGCGC
>JAHPYV010000197.1 GCA_019058495.1 Promethearchaeati archaeon | reverse complement strand
ACAAGCTTCACACAATCTTGGAGGAACAAAACCTCATATTCTACGAATAGAACTTTTTGCGTTAATCGCCCATCGCCTTCGTTTGTACATTCCTCATCGTAGTAGAGTAGAACGCGCGCTTCCCTTTCCCTAGGTTCCAACAAATCCCCCACTCATCACCCCATGTTTACACGTATAAATACGCACTTTACATGTAGGGAACTGAAAATAGGGAACTTGGAACATTTTAGGGAGGCAAAAGAATGTATTTACAAAATAAAGCAAATCAACGTATGAAGAGATAAAACACGTATTTGCGGTTGTAGGTTAAGCTGTCGAATATCAAAAAGGGAGGTTTGGCTTAAACACCTCTGGAAGAACTATAAGCCTACTTTAAATGGCGTTCTATATCCTTTCGCCACCAACCTTTTGTGGATGGAGTTCTTCAAAGCGCCCAGTCCTTCTCCTGTCTTTGCGCTCACTGGGAATACGTGCTCTCCAACAGCAAATGGATAACCTTTGCCTATTTGATGTATGAACTCTTCAAGGTTGACCTCTAACTCCTCCTTATCCGCCTTATCTATCTTGTTAGCCGCCACTAAAGGAAACTCCCCTAAAGTCTCTGTCAAAAACTGAACCATCTCCACGTCCACTGAGATAAAACCCTTCTTCCCCAAACGCCACGTTACCTCCAAGAACGTGGATATGTCTAAAACATGAACGGCTAAAGCTATGTTCTGAGCATAGGACTCCAGGAACTTGATGATCTGATCATTTTTCTTATCCTCCAAACGTTTAGAAGCTCCCCTCCTACCAAACCCTGGCATATCTACGAGCACCAAATCGGCACTCAAGGGATATTTTGAAATCCGTCGCGTAGTTCCTGATCGTTTACCGATTGCCACCTTCAAGCCTACGACTTCCCTGATGATGCTACTCTTGCCCGCATTAGGCCTCCCAGTGAAAACCAAATACCTCTCACGCATACTGAATATTACATGACGCAGTACACTTGAATGTATCCTAGCCCATAATTTCCGGGTTACAAAAACTACGGCAGCGCGCGCTGTAGACCTTGCCCTGTTAAATTTCGATGAGGAAAACCATGTTCTTAAGATAGGTTTGTCTTTCCGTCCTGGGTTGATGTCTATATCGCAAGATAGGTTTTGTGTGATCAGCCACCTTCCGTACCTTTCCCAAGTGCTTTTGAGGGCACCTAACCGCTACAACCTTCTTGTCTTCGCGGATCCACACTATTGTGGCTTCATGACCCTCAGGACATTTGAAACTGTCTCCCACCTTCAACTCCATTCTTCCTACCGCTAAAATAATCCTTTGTTATAATTCGTCGAGCCAATGGGATAAATGACACAGCATTAGTATTTAAGTACAAATAACTAATGATCAGTATAAGCAGCTCCTCACTTTTAATCTTCTTTTTATCGGCAAAGCCATAAAACGACAAAAGATGCAAGTTTAGCTTATACGCCCTAGTTCATAACTTTGCACGCACGCTTCAATATTGAACAAGAGATGGGCTACAACGCGCTCTATATTATGCGACAAATTATGTCCGAGTGAGATCTATCTCAAGCAAGACAGAGATTTAGAGGAAAGGGCTAGTGCGCGAAGCGCTCGCGTAGTTGACAAGACAATGCCGACATTGACTTTTTCTGTACTCAATTCTCATTCATCTCCCTTGTTTGAGAGAAGCTGACACGTTGAGCTTCTCAATAGTACCTGACCCAATTATCAATACTCAAGAACAGAAAAAGCTGCGCTTCTGCTCTTCCTCAGAAATATTACGGAAGATCAGCCTGCAACATGCGCTCCGAAAGCAACTTCGTGCGAGATGCTATAATGTCTGTCTCACTATGTGTTCATAAGAAGAGAAGTCAATTGCTAAACCACCTATCTTTGTGACCACCTCTCTGAGAGCTTTGTCGTCTGTAACTAGAAGAAATCCATTTTTCATAGCAGTTTCAGCTATTAATGCATCTTTGGAGTTATTCTCACGTTGCGTTGGCTTTCTCTTGTTAAGCTCTTCAAGAATATGTGTGCAAACTAGATCATCGCCAAACTTTGCCATGTCAAACCTTGAGATATCAAAAACTGCTGATTCCGTCGATACTAGCGTCTGTGGGACAAAGTGAAAAATATTCATCAGTTGATTTCTTAATCTCTCGTTGTTCAGTGCTTCCAGCTCATCTTTTTGAATGTGTGTAATGAAGTATTGATGCTTCCCGACGAGCAGGTCAAATGGAGCGTTCATCTGCAGTATCTTGCCAAAGATGTTTGTGTCGAACATGAATTTAGACAAGGTTATCCACATCTAATGATGCATTGCTGCGCGCGCTAACGGGCTCAGATTACTGTTCGCGATGACGATGATTCCTTGTGTGATATTATTCGTGCTTCATTTCTTCTATATTCTGCTATATCTTTTTCTTTCTTTATTTCTTCTATTTCTTCCTTCTATTTTCCTTCCAAGTCTTTCCGATTTAGTAGCTATACTCAATCTTGTTCTTTCCTTATTTTTTTCTTCAATTCTTTTCTTTCTTTCTTTTTTTTCTTTATTGCCATTTTCTATATCCCTCCATTTCTTCCGTTTCTCATAACTCCTATTCCTATTGTTTGTTTCGCGCGCGTTGCTGTCTCATTCTACTAGCGCGCGCTGCGCTAATCAAAATATCGCTACAGCTTCATGTGGTTCCAGAATCTTTCCTGCACCTAAGCGCGCCCTTATAGCTGAATCAGATATCAACACACACGAGGCGCGCCGCTAATCAAAAAGGTTGGCTAGAGAGAGGCATGAATTGACGTTTATCTGTCGCTTCCGGGATTACACTACTAAAGGCGTAGGCTTCTGCGGCCTTCGAACCTGCTCAATGAAGCTCCTGTACCAATTCTCAATTTCTGGCGATATGCTTGGCGGAACCTTTTCCATAGCTTTCTCAAAATCGCTGAAGGTAACCTCTTTTGCGTTGATGTCTCTTCTCAAAGCGTTCATGGCGGCCTCTCTGCATACGGATGATATATCGGCGCCGGAGTAACCTTTCGTCATACGACGCTCCTTGACGTCCACATCATTTGATAGTGGCATGTTCTTCGTGTAAATCTTAAAGATTTCAAGCCTAGCAGCTTCGTCAGGTTCCGGAACATAGATCAGCCGATCAAATCTGCCTGGCCTTAATACAGCTGGGTCGACGATATCGGGCCTATTTGTCGCAGCTATAACTATGATGTTTTCTAAGGGTATTATTCCATCCATTTCTGTTAAAAGCTGGCTGATGACGCGTTCAGTTACGCCGCTGCCTTCGTAACCCAGCCCCCTTCTTGGAACAAGAGAGTCAACCCCATCGAAGAATATGACGGCTGGCGAAGCCATTCTAGCCTTCCTGAAGACCTCTCGAATAGCCCTTTCAGACTCGCCAACCCACTTAGAGAAGACCTCCGGACCCTTAATCGAGATGAAGTTTGCCTCGCTCTCAGTTGCAACAGCCTTGACCAGCATCGTCTTCCCACAGCCGGGCGGGCCTATTAACAGTACACCTTTAGGCGGCTGAATCCCTAATCTCTTGAAGACTTCAGGATTCTTCAGCGGCCACTCAACAGCCTCCTTTAACTCCTCTTTAACCTCCTCCAAGCCTCCCACTTCATCCCAATGAACAACCGGGACTTCCACAGCAACCTCCCGCATAGCTGTAGGCGTAATCTCCTTGAAGGCGTTCATGAAATCAACCATCCGAACCTCCATCTTCTCCAAGACGCTGGGAGGTATTCGCTCTTCCTCCAGATTTATCTCGGGAAGATACCTACGTAGAGCTTTCATAGCTGTCTCTCTACACAGGGCGGCCAAGTCGGCACCCGTGTAACCGTGCGTCCGCTCAGCAAGCACCTTTAAGTCAACATCACCGGCTAAGGGCATACCTCTGCTATGAATCAACAATATTTCATGACGCCCCTGCTTGTTCGGGATCCCTATCTCTATCTCGCGGTCAAACCTCCCGGGCCTCCTGAGAGCTGGATCCAAGGCATCCGGCCTGTTCGTTGCACCTATTACTATGACATTTCCTCTACCAGACAATCCGTCCATAAGAGCTAGAAGCTGAGCGACAACCCTTCTCTCCACTTCACCCGTAACCTCCTCACGTTTGGGCGCTATGGAGTCCAGCTCGTCTATGAGTATGATGCTCGGAGCGTTCTTTTGAGCATGTTGAAATATCTCTCGAAGCCTCGCCTCCGACTCCCCATAGAACTTACTTATTATCTCAGGCCCGTTTATTGAGAAGAAGTTTGCATCCGACTCATTCGCTACTGCTCTTGCTAGGAGTGTCTTTCCGCAGCCGGGTGGACCGAGCAGTAGAACCCCTTTCGGAGGATCTATTCCAAGCCTCTGGAAAATCTCGGGATGCCGCATTGGAAGTTCAACAATCTCCCTTATCCGTTGAATCGTCTCCTCCAAGCCTCCTATGTCTTCATAGGTGGTACGTGGTACACCTTTAGCTTCCGCAACAGGTTCGGTCAATGTCTGCAATTTAGTGTCGCAAGTCATCTTGACTATTCCGTGGGGCTGCGTCTTGGCAACAGTGAACTGAACAGAATGACCAAGCATCATAACGAGCGTCGTGTCTCCCTCAACGAACGTCCTATCCATGAGTCTGTTCTTCACAAAATTTGTAAAGTCTTCGTCAAAGTTCAATCGTAATTCCACTGGAGCAAGCGCTAGGCTCATAGCATTTTTAACTTCAGCCTTGCGAACTACAACGTACTCGTTTATTGATACGCCGGCATTTTTACGTAAGAACCCATCGATTCGCATAATGCCCGGATCCTGGTCTTCAGAGTACGCTGGCCAAGCGATCGCTGACGTCTTTTTCTTCCCAAGAATCTCTATTACGTCTCCAGATGAAACCCCTAACTTTTGCATTGTTCTCTCGTCTGTTCTAGCGATTCCTCTTCCCACATCACTCTGCTTGGAATCCAGAACTCTAAGCTGAACTTCGCTCAATCTTCAACGCCACTAATTTATATTTCTGATAGCACGCGCGCTTCGAATCATGGCTTTGATTCCAGACTGATCTGAGATCGATTGAGTATTTTGCGCATGCTCTTGGTCTGAGTTCCTCATAAACGACGCATGTGGGTG
>JAHPYV010000196.1 GCA_019058495.1 Promethearchaeati archaeon | reverse complement strand
TCGAAATGGATAGTTCCTACAGGCAGACCTAGGCGGTTGCAGGTGATAGTGTCTCCCTCTGATCTTCCCAAGAAAATCGGAGGGGTTAGGTTGCTCTTCGGGTATGTTGGGAGCAGCTATGTGTCTGGGTGATGTTGCCCTCACGTTGCCGTGAAGAGTAGAGCCCCCTAGGCTTGACGGGAGCTTTCGTCCACCCCAGACTCCCAGAGCACGGGACTAGAGCATGCATCCCGTGGTGGTACTCAAGCTAACCTCCCGAACGTAGTTCACATGCCCAACGCCTGACATTGGACATCACTAACCCTAGTCTCAAACCCAAACGGGTTCTAAACCATTTTAAGTTTAACCTCCACAGATCTTTCCATCATTGTCGTCTACTCGTCCTTCCGTCGATGTGAACCTGTTCTTTTCGTGGCATGTCCTTCATGGTTATCTTGTAAAGAACTGAACGGCTCTAGTACTTTCGACGAGTTTGGCCTTGTTTGGTTTGACGGTGCTTTCTTGTCCGCGAATAGTCCGGTATTTGAGTCGCTCAGCGCTCGTGAGCGCAGTGATATACGCTAGTCCATGTGGTGTTTGTACTAAGTCGCCTTTCCTGTATTCTTCAAGGCGCTTGTTGGGATTGTAAGGCTGCCGTTTTCCTCCTTTCTTCGGGCTTGCAAAGTGTGTTTGACGTGTGTTTCGCCTTCTGAGTCTAATCTCATGGATGACCCTTGTCAAGGTGATCGGCCTATCGGTTATGTTTCTGGTGCAGAGTGCGTCGGAGCAATGTGTCTTCGGTAGCTTTGCTACTTCTCTATTCTGCTTCGTCTGCCAGCCATGCACTGTTTGGGTGGGCACGAGTTTCTGCAGTTGTTCGACGAGCCTATTTTTCCCAGACTGTTCGATGGCGCAGAATTTCAAGAATTTCGGTTCTCCTGGTTTTGCGGTCGCTGGGTGTGGCATGCCTGCTTCTTCTGGAGTTCCATCACCTTTCTTGTCGTTGCACGCTTTACAGGCGCAGGTTAGGTTGCCCCATGCGTCTGTGCCGCCCCTTGATTTCGGTATCACGTGATCCACTGTCATCATGCCCTGCCTCGTTCCGCAGTATTGGCACTGGTATCTGAAGTATGCTAAGATGGCTTGCCTCTTGTTTTCGAATTCATAGCCAGGTCCTCGCTGAAACTCCACGCCTTGTATCTTCGGGTTCGTCATCTTCTGTGTGTCGAGCATCCCTATCTCTGTGACTGCGCTGGTGATGGGAATCATCTTGGCTAGTGTTTTGGTGATTCTTGTGGTGGATTCGGCCCTCTGCGCTATGGTTGGAGGTATCCATCCTTTCTGTCGTTTCCGGTTGCTGAATCGGCGCTTCCTGTAACGCGTATTTCGGCGTCTTCTCGCCTTCCGCAGTTCTCTTCGTACGTCAATTTTCTTCTTTACGTCTTGTCGTTGTTCTGCTTCGCCAAGGAAGACGGCTCGGTCGTGTGTTTTACACTGTTGTGCTAGTGCAATGCCATGCGTCTTGGCTCCATAGTCGATTCGAATCTCCACGGGCTGCGTATGGTGTGGTGTCTTGTAGTTCAACTGTATCGTGAAAGGGTATAGTCGAAATACTCTCGCTTTGCTCCGTTTCAATAGAATTCTGGCTTTCGGCGCAGTCGTTGGCATAAGCTGTTTGCCGCATCTGCAGAGTACGAAGACGTAGGTGTTCTTTCCCCTTCCTCCATAGGACATTCTTTCCTTTTCTTCTTCAGCTTTCTTTTCGGGTTCTCGGCCCTATTACAAATATCTGGCAGAACCCAATACATCGCTTATGTAACAATCCTATCATACATTCTATTAAATTGTTCATGCGACGAAAGTCATTTATAAGATGAAGCATCTTTTCGATGCTGACTCAGCGACTTACGCGTGGTTCAAACCATGGTTACCAAGCCTGTTCCAGTTGTCAAGACAGATAGATGCCAAGGGTGCTCAAACTGCGTTATGGCTTGTCCTCTCAATCAAAGAATGGATAAGCGGATAATTGAGGGAGAGGCTCCAAAATCAGATAACGTAGTCCTGAGAGTCAAGAATGGCGCGTGCAGGGTTCTTAATGGGAAGCTTTGTGCTGAGAAGGACTTCGAGTGTAGAAGGTGCGAGGAAATTTGTCCTAGAGGCGCTATTCGAGTGACTGGTGAACTCTCTTAACATACGAGGGCAAAACGCAAATAGGAGCAAAGAGTAGAAGAGAACAAGAGGGTTGATTGCATTGTCAGAGAAAAAGTCTGTCGAAGTGACTCTAATCACGGGCAGAACTATTGATCAGGGGGTTGCACTAGAGGGCGGCAAACTGAGCCAGGCATACGTCAAGGCTTCTGCCATATGTTATATGGATCCGAATGACATGAAGAAGATAGGCGTGATAACGGGTGATATTGTCTTAGTCAAGACACACTTCGGTCAGATAATTGTGCGGGTTGTTAAATCTGAGGATACGCCACATATTGGTCTTGCATTTATACCCATGGGTCCATGGGCTAATCAAGTCACAGATTATAATACAAATAGCATTGGCATGCCATCCTTCAGGGGAATGAAAGCTACAGTAGAACCGGCGCAGGGTTCTAAGATCCTTGACGCAGTGACGTTGGTGAAGACAGCTTTCAAGAAAGCCTGAGATATGTTGACGTGAGGTGAACACAGTTTTGTCTGAAAAAGTAATCGACTCGGTCGTATGCCCGTTTTGTGGTTCACTCTGTGATGACAATGAAGTAGTTATCAAGGACGGTAGGATAGTAGAGACCCGTAACATGTGTGTTATGGGTACAGAGAAATTCTTTGCAAGTCAGGCTCCAGAGAGAATCAAGAAGCCTATGATAAGGCAGAATGGTGTCTTCAAAGAAGTTCCGCTTGAGCAAGCTATTCAGAAAGCTGCAGAGATTCTCGTCAAAGCTGAAAGGCCTCTTCTTTATGGTTGGAGCTCATCCGAATGTGACACTTCCAGAGTTGGTTTCGAGCTTGCAGAAGAGCTTGGCGCAGTCATCGACTCCACAGCTTCAGTCTGCCACGGACCATCGGTTTTGGCAATTCAAGATGTTGGCTTAAGCAGCTGTACTCTTGGAGAAGTGAAGAACCGAGCTGACCTGATTATTTACTGGGGTTGCAATCCTCAGCATGCGCACCCGAGGCACATGAGTAGATATACCTCGTTTGTGAGGGGGTTCTTCAGAGACAAGGGTGTTAAAGAAAGAAGTATCGTGGTAGTTGATTGTAGGAGAACCGATACTGCGAAATTGGCAACTCACTTTATCCAAACCGAACCTGACAGGGATTACGAGTTACTCTCAGCCCTGAGGGCAGTGGTCAACGGCTTTGATATTTCAGCAGAGAAAGTGGCAGGGGTTCCGAAGGAACAAATAGTCGAGCTTGCCAACATGATGAAACACTCTGGATTTGGCATAATCTTCTTTGGAATGGGGTTAACTCAGACTACTGGGAAACACAGGAACATAGATAATGCAATATCCTTGACCACGGACCTGAACAAATTCACAAAGTTCCTGATAATGCCGATGAGAGGTCACTACAATGTAACTGGCTTTGGCATGGTTGCTTCATGGACGACAGGATACCCATATGCCGTAGACTTCAGCAGAGGCTTCCCGAGATACAATCCAGGTGAAACAACGGCAAACGATCTCTTAATTAGAGGAGAAGCTGATGCCGCCCTGGTTGTAGCATCAGACCCGGTCTCTCATTTTCCAAAGAGCGCAATTGAGAACTTGGCCAAGATCCCCCTAATAGTGATAGAACCACACCCCACTCCGACTACTGAGATTGCTGATGTAGTCATTCCCCCAGCAATCTCTGGCGTAGAGGTTGAGGGAACAGCGTATCGTATGGACCATGTTCCAATTCGGTTGAGGAGAGTATCAGACGCACCTGAAGGAATTCTTCCAGACAGGGAGCTAGTTCGCAGAATACTTGAGAAGGTTCGCGAACTTAAGAAGAGGAAAGCGTAGCGCAAGCAGAGTTCTGAAGATAGGGTTTTTCCCCCATTAACCTCCACTTTTCTTCTTTTCCGAGTTCTCTTTTCATAAGTTTGTGCAAAATCTGCAGATAGTCTTCAGCAAGAATCTGCAAAGCATTCTCTCCATTCCGTATTATTGAGACTAGGGCAATCACAGTGAATTTGGTCCCTCATCATAGCTCGCGATCAAAATGGTTAATTATAAGCACCGCTAAAGATTAGAAGAGAACTCTAGAGACCTTGGAGGAGGTCCTGAGGAAAAATGTCGACGCCTGGTATTGAGGAAGTCGTGAAAATAGGTGTTCTGAAACTCGGGAACATAGGCATATCCCCTTTACTCGACTTGATCCTCGACGAACGTGCTGATCGAGGGGACATTGACATCCGGGTCGTGGGAAGCGGTCCGAAACTAACTCCTGAGCAAACTCAAGAGGCTGCGCAGAAGCTAATAGAACTGAGACCCAAATTGGTAATCGTGTCAAGTCCAAATGCTACTCTCCCTGGCCCAGCGAGAGCTAGGGAAATGTTGGGAGCGGCAAAGATTCCGACGATATCGCTGACGGACGCACCTGGGAAAAAAGCCGCGAAGGAAATAGAGGAGAAGGGGCAGGGCTACATAATACTGTTAGGAGATCCACTGATAGGAGCCCGCAGGGAGTTCCTTGACTCTGTCGAGATGGCACTATTCAACTCCGACGCCATAAGAATACTTGCCATTACTGGTGCTCTAAGGCTCATAATGAGGGAAGTTGATAATGCAGTTCAGCAGATTAAGCAAGGAAAGTCTCCTCAACTTCCAAAGTTGGTGGTCGATGGCAAGACGGTAGTTAATTCAGGAGAATTCAAGAATCCATACGCGCGTGCGAGGGCCATCGCTGCGTACGAAATGACTGGCAAGGTTGCCGAGCTTAACACTCAAGCTTGCTTCATTTTAAAGGAGCCGCAGGAATATATTCAGATGGCGACCGCAGCTCATGAGATGATGAGGCAAGCAGCTGTGTTAGCCGAGTCGGCAAGAGAGATGGAGAAATGCGGAGACACAGTCTACAGACAGCCGCACAAAAGAGACGGCACCTTAGTTAGCAAGAGGCCATTGATGGAGAAGCCCCAGTAGAACTTGCCGTGATGTTACTATCAGCCACTTGGCATGACCAGATAAGAGCCACAAGCGTTACTCTTGATGCACGGTGGATGGA
>JAHPYV010000195.1 GCA_019058495.1 Promethearchaeati archaeon | reverse complement strand
ACAGGCCCAACGTTGCTTACGGCGGAATCAGTTTGGTAATTAGGCAAAACGCCGTGAGCTACAGTTGCCTGAGGCATAGTGGTACTTTGTGAAGTTGATGCAGTCGAGAATAACATCATGGAAGAAACAAGCATGACTAGGATGAACTTTCTGCAAGTCATGCTGCAATGTTCTATCATATCTACTGTCTCCCCGTCATTTCCTTCCTGACCCATTACCTGAGATTGTCTGCATATCTCATCATACTAGCCATTCTCGGTCAGTATTTAGGTTGTCGGTGAACATGTGAAGATCGCAAGTCACTGACTTTCATCCACGGTTGAGTTAGTAATTACGCGATCCACCTAGATGTGAAATTCATTCGCTGAAACGTTGACGCGACGCGACATCTTTAAATATTCGTTAAGGGGTTTGTTTTTCACGCCAACGGGCTCGTTTTACCATGAGTAACTGGTTGGTATTAGAATAAGAAACAAACTGTTTAGCAAGAAGGATTTTAGAATTGGTTGAAGAAAGAAGCATGAAGATAGGAGACCTCAATGAGCGTTCTAGGCAAGTAAACGTGGTAGCCCATGTCTCTAATGTGAGCCAACCAAGAGAAGTCAGTTCCAGAGCGGACGGTTCAACCCACAAAGTCACCGAAGCCCTTGTCGGAGACGAAACCGGATCGATACTCCTGACTCTCTGGGACGATGCTATAGGCAAAGTCTCCGAGGGAAAGAATGTAGAGATCAAGAATGGCTACGTATCCGTTTTCAAAGGATCCATGAGATTGAACATTGGTAGGTTTGGGCAAATCTCTGATAGCGACGCGGAGATAGCAAACATAAACACCGAGAACAATCTTTCGGAAAAAGTTGTGGAGCAACCAAGACGATTTGGTGGCGGCAGAGATTTCAGACCCAGATTCAGACCACTTTACAGGGACCTAGACGATCGTGGCGGCCGAGGCCGTGGAAGGAGACCACCAAGAAGGTAGCATGCAAACCTATATGGCTGCAGCATTTGAGTGGAGGAAAAGGGTAAAGCATCCTTTCCCCAACAATTTTTTTGGATGATTTCTGAGTAGAAGCACGCCGAGAACGATCTGATGTCAGCTTCATGATCATAATAGCGTCAATAGTTCGTTGATCTCATTAATCTCTGCGCAAGCTTTCTCCAGATCGTTTTTCGGTTGTTCCGAAGAATGAAGATCCTTTTTGACCCTGATGCTTAAGACTCCGCTCATGTTGGCTAGAGTTATGTCGCCACTGGGGTCATCGCCTATGATGGCAATTCTGCCAGTTGGCACATCTATGCCTAATGATGATTTTACTTGTTGCATGACTCGCTTGAAGTACTCTTCGGATGGCTTGCATGTTCCTCCGAGTTTCTCTGACGTAATGAATAGGTCATAGTGCTTGGCGGGTTCTAAGCCGAATATCCTCCTCTTTTTCTCACCTTCATACTTGCCATTGTTGGTTATCACCACGACCTTGTGACGCCGCTTCAGCGCCTCAAGCGTCGAATGAGTCTTAGGGTAGGGCGCCGCTTCTGCTTGGAAAACCTGCCAGTATATTTTCATGATCTTTCTAATCATGTTTGCTGGCAACTCTATGTGTCTGCTACGCGAGAGTTCTTCAAGCAAAAGGGTGAAGCGAAGTCTTTTGTCATGCCTTCGTGTTTGAAGCGGGTATTGTTTATACTGCTTTATCTTAATCTGTTTGTAAAGCTGCATGACTTCCTCTTCGCTGATGAGGTATCCTGCTATTCTGGTGACTTCTTCCGAGACCCATTTCAAGGCAGAATTTATGGCGTCCTCTTCAGGAATTAGGGAAAAACCTAGGGTTCCGTCCATGTCGATTAGAAGAAGCTCGACGTTGTCACTATTCAGCTCGTTCTTGCATGGAATTTTCACTAACCCCCTAACAGTTAATGCTGGGTATGCATGGGGGTCTCGCGAGTTAACAGAGAACGCCCAGTTTCAACGCCTATGAACACAGAAGTATCCTCCATTAAATACTTTCGCTAGGGATAAATGAACTTTGGGTTCTTCTATTTCTATCTTTTGGATGAGGTCGGCTATGCCGATGGTCATGTCTTTGCCATAGAAGATTTAATTCAGGCTATGGCACTTGTTATCATGCATGAGAGTGTTGCTAGATTGACTGACATAATCACAGTAGGCGCAATCAATTGGGACATAAACATGTGGGTGGACGACTTCCCTGCGCTTGGAGAGGAAGTTCCCGTGAAGAAGATTACTCGGGTCCCTGGAGGTAAGGCTGCAAACGTCGCTGTCGCAGCTGCAAGAGTGACTGACAAGAATAGAGTTTCCTTGTTTGGAGCACTTGGAGACGATGATATCGCGAAAACACAGATCCGCATTCTTCTCAACGAGGGAGTCGACACTTCACACATCAAGTTCGTACGCGGCGTAGAATCTGGTCAAGCGTACATCACCATCGATAAGAACGGATCCAATTTCATTGAGACTCTTTTCGCAGCGAACCACGAGTTTCTGCCTGAGGACTTGCTTCAGCTTACAAGACTTGCCACTATCAAGCAGAGTAACGTGATTGTCATATGCGATCCGATTATTTCCACTGCTGAAAAGGTCGCCGCCCTCGGAAGCAAGAAAGGCGCCACAATTCTATATGATGCCGGAACCAAGCTTGACGTTGGATTCAAGAGCCTGAAAGGCGTGCTACTTCACACATCGGTTCTGATATTGAATTCTGTTGAAAGCAAAAGGATAGCAGGATCAACTGTTCCATCGGAAGTGAGGAGGATGTTGAAGAAGTATGATTTGGATATTGGAGTAATTGTTAAGTTAGGTGGAAAAGGATGCGCTTATGCTGGAAGGAATGATGAGACATTAGTGTTCCCCGCTCTTCCAGTCGAGAGATTTTCCTTGAAAGTTGTTAACACGGTGGGCTGTGGTGATGCATTTCTCGGTGTTCTTGCAGCTTCGTTATCACAAGGCTTTTCCGAGGCTCAGGCACTCGAAAGAGCCAATGTCGCTGGGGGACTAAAAGCGACAAGAGCTGAGACACGTGGAAGCCCCTACAAGAAAGAACTTGAAACTTACCTTGAAGCGTGGAAAACTCAATGTCAACGCAAAGAAATAGAATAATCTTATTAGTGACTCAGGTCAGATCAACTAACTAACTTCTAATGCTACTAAGGTGAGTATGAGTCATGGAAGAAGTAGTTATTGGTGGTTCTTCCGCCCAAGTGTTTGCATTGAAGGTTGCAAGGGAATCCCATATTCCCTTCCTAAAACTGGATTTGAAGAAGTTTCCTGACGGTGAGAGGTATATACGTGTCTTAGGTGATGTCGAAGGCAAAACTGTGAACGTCATCCAATCTATGTTTCAGCAACCCGACGTCTATCTTCTGGAGTATTTCTTAATAGTTGATAACCTGAAGGACCTAGGTGCTTCGAGAGTCAGGGGGATAATTCCTTACTTTGCCTATGCAAGACAGGACGGACGGTTCAACCCCGGTGAAGCCTTCTCGCTAAAGACAGTCGTTAACCTCGTTCAAGCAGTCGGAACAGATGAGGTCTTTACCATAGATCTTCATCTTCACAGGATAGAGAACATCTCCAAAGTCTTCAAGATTCCTTCAACCAACCTTACCGTTGTTCCAGATTTAGCAAGATATGTTAAACAGAACCTGGAGCTCAGGAACCCAGCAGTCGTAGGTCCAGACGAAGAAGCCGAGCAGTGGGCAAAGGTGGCTGCTAAGGAGCTGAGCGCCGACTATGACGTTTTGGAGAAGCATAGAGTTTCAGCGAGCGAGGATAAGAAATTTGGTGAAGTCGATATAAAGCCTCGTGAACTCACAATGAAAGGGCGCGACGTCTTGATAGTTGATGACATAATATCTACAGGTGGAACCATAGTAAAAGCGATGGATATATTAAAGAAAAATGGCGCCAATAAGATCTATGTTGCAACTTCTCATCCTGTCCTTGTAGAAGGTGCTCTAATGAAAATATACGAAGCTGGGGCTGAAATGGTTATCGGGACAGACACAATACCGTCGCCGATTAGTTACGTCAGCGCTGCACCAGCAGTGGCTAGAGCACTCAAGAAGTAGCAGATTCCTTCCATCCACTTATCCGAGCAGGCAGAAATCCGACTGATGCCTTCATTTCGCAACACCTCCCTATGTTACCTCTGAATTCGGACTTCGCTGAGAAAAGCCCTTTAAATACTTTCGCCGGAGACACATTACCAAAGGAGTGGTAGAGCGATCGCAAAATGAGTGAGACTTTCACGCCACAACAGGAAACTCTCTTACTTTTGTTGAAGTGTTTTAGGGGGCAGATTAAGGGGATCAAGAGATTACAGAAACTCATTTTTCTATCGCAGCACAAAGGAGTCATTGATAATGAAGCGAAGTTCATTTTTGCGCCTTATCTTCGGGGTCCTTTCAGCACAGACTGTATGGACACCCTGACTGAGCTTAGCCAAAGAGGCTTCATTCAGATACGAAAAGTTTCCGACAATAACCATTCCGGTTATCATTCAATTCAACTCACGGAGAAGGGAGACAGTGCCGTAGGCCTCATTCAACCGAGTCAGGGGATTAGTGATCTTCTTGAACGGTACTCCACCTTGGATACTGAGAGGCTTACAGAAGACTCCTACAAGGAGTTCTACAGAGTGATCACACCCACGATGCTCTACATCAATATGCCCGCCATTGACGAAGTGACGTGCTACCCATCATCTCCGCACTGGCGCAGTTCAATAGGAGAAAGGATCAAGCTCTCCGTACCTATCAGCAGGACGGCGGCCTTGGATGAGAAAGATGTGGCGAAACTCGAAGGAATCAGAAATATAGCTGCGGTATTCACTTCAACAAGACAAATTCTAAGCGATTGGAAGGTCAGGAGACTTGTTCCAGGATGCATAGTTAGAACTTATGGCGTTTTCCTGGATGTTAGACAAGCATCATTGGGTCTTATGTGCAAATTCTCGCACAGCTTGACGCCCAGTCAAGATAGTATCATCGACACTGTAATAGATGCCTTTGGAAAAGTATTCTTTGTTGATGATGGAGCAGAAACACTTCTGAGTTATGTTGTAGAATTATGCGGAGAGGTCAGTGTCTCTGTAACGCATCCAGCAATCAATGCGCTCTATATCTTAGGTTACGAAGTCGCAAATCCAGTCAGAAGATACACTTGCAGTTC
>JAHPYV010000194.1 GCA_019058495.1 Promethearchaeati archaeon | reverse complement strand
AACCTGGCCTTTGTCTTCTTAACCAATAGCTCGATAATCGAATGGTTCACAGTCTTTACTGCCCTGGGCTACGCTGGACTACTAGTAATCAACATGCTCAAAGCGTTCAAGCTGACCGCAAAAGCTCGTTAACAAATCGTCTGCGATTGTGCTTGGTACTTCCCTTAGAATACTTCTCCTCCCTTATTTTTAGAACTCTTTTACAGTTGCTTCTGGAATATTGTTGAGCCTCATTTGAACAAGTCTTCATCCTTTGTTCTCTAAGAAATGTTATATTAGGAACAAGCGCCTACACTTCAACTTGTGTACGCTCCACCAGGTGAAATCAGAGATGAAATGGAATCCATTGAGATGGCCAATGAGCTGCCTGGCAGGTCTTATGGTCGTAGTGCTTTATTGCTTCTTCACATTCACATCGGCTGCTTTGTACCCGCCACCGTTTAGTCCAGTCACCAATTGGCTAAGTGACCTAGGGAGCTGGTCTGGCAACCCAAATGGCGCAATCCTTTACAATGTCGGGTGCGTAGTCACAGGGTTGGCTCTCTTCCTATTCTACATAGGTCTTTACAAATGGTATGATGGGAAGAAATGGAGAAGGATTCTGCTGACCGCTGGTCAGATTCTTGGTCTCTGTTCAGCTTTTTCCTTGATGATGATCGGCGTCTTCTCAGCGGACTCAGGGGAACCGCACTTGTTCTGGTCTGCAGCCTTTTTCACACTGAACTTTATCGTGGTCCTTTTAGTGATCACCTCGCTAATGACTCACCATAAATTCATGAAGGCAATCGGGATCTACGGCTACCTTGTAACAATCGCCAGCCTCGTGCTCGATTATACTGTCGGAGGGCCCTTAGTAGAGTGGTTCACTGTGTTCACCGCGCTTGGGTTTGCAGGGTTACTCGTGATCAACATGCTGAATGTAGCTTATCCTAGCAAGAAGTAACAATGGGCCATTTGGGCTGAGACTCATGCGCTATATTATTCCGAAATCAGATAGCGTGCTTTACAGCTGACCAGCCTCACCACAATCGTTTTTTCTTGGGTTTGCATACGGTAAGGTTAAGGTGTTGCTTTGATACCTGACAATGTTGAGGAAGACCCACGGTTCAGGGACAGGGTTGGAGTCTTCAAAGATCGTTTCCAAGCGGGTAAACTCCTAGCTGAGAAGCTATCTGGGTACCGTGAAAGACGTGAAGCGGCAATAATTGTCGCTATTCCTTCAGGCGGTGTCCCAGTCGGCTATGCGTTGGCTAAGAAACTGCGCATTCCCTTAGATGTCATGTTGGTTAGAAAGATCCCCATCCCGTGGGAACCGGAGGCCGGATTTGGATCAGTTACTTTCGACGGCTCAACATTTCTCAATGAACGCCTTGTCGAGAGCCTCGGTCTAGCAAAAGGTGAAATCAACAAGCTGATACAAGCAGCCAGGAAAGGACTCCAAGAAAGAACCAAGAAATTCTTAGCCATTAAGAAGAAAGGACTGCTAACAAACATCTCGCATAAGATAGTGATACTGGTTGATGATGGCTTGGCCTCAGGATACACAATGCTGGCTTCAGTGGAATCAATCAAGAATAGAAAACCAGCCGAGATCATAGTCGCGGTTCCAACAGCTTCGTTGACGGCTATTCATCTCGTCTCACCAAACGTCGATAAGCTTCTCTGCCTAAACCTAAGAAGCAGTCCGTATTTCGCGGTTGCAGATGCATATGAGAATTGGTACGATGTGCCTGAGGAAGAAGCACTTAAATTAATCGAAAATCACTTCTCAGTCGACTAAGAGAAATGCTCGGAGGCTATTCTATGGAAGTGAAAACCAGAGAGAGATTTGGCTTATTTTGGAAGAGATATTTCAACAACGCTGAGCTACCCATCACCTTCTACTACACAGATGAGGAAGGGCACGCTGAATTGGCAAAGCCTGGCTCAATCCCAAGATGCGTCATAGGTGCACTCTCGGAGATCAGAAATGGAATTTCATTATGTTTTGACGCGCAGTCAATCGTCTGCTTTGGCGGAAGAAGGTATCTTGGTTTCGCAGACAGAATCATAGACAACTTCGAATACTTCCTCTCATATGGAATTCCGGGCAAGCTAGAAGGCGAACGCTACAGAAAATCCCCGGAACTTGTCAAAGAGTCAATGAAGTACTCGCCCAAGTTCAAGGCGCCAGGACGATTTATCGTCTTCAAAAGATGGGACAAACTTGAAGAATCAGATGATCCCGAAGTCGTCATCTTCTTTGCTCAACCAGACGTTCTCTCAGGCCTGTACACCTTAGCCAGTTACGATGAAGCTGAACCAAATGCAGTCTTCACGCCACATGGCTCAGGATGCTCCACGATTATACAGTTACCATACCTCCAAAGAAGTTCAAAACGCCCCAGAGCGATAATCGGAATGTTCGACCCATCGGCACGCCCTTATGTCCCAAAGGATGTACTAACATTCTCAGTTCCAATGAATAAGTTCATCAAGATGATCGAGAATATAGAAGAGAGCTTTCTCATCACAGATACATGGAAGCGAATACAGAAAAGAGTCAACTACCACGCAGCGAGCTGGGTGGCTTGTAGCTGCCATCCGCTACGCCCGCGGGCATAGCTTCTTCTGGCGCTACTATTGGCTCGTTGACGAAGAGCCTGAGGTACTCAGACTTGCCAAGCACCCCGATGTTGCGTGCGCCGTTTAAATCCGCATTTAACTGGAAGCCGCAGTTTCCGCAGCGAAATCGCAGTCCATGTCTGTTGCCCTTGTGAACGAAGCCGCAGCGCGAACAGCGCTGAGAGGTATGCCGAGGGTCAACATCAACAACAGTCTTTCCTTTTGCCTCCGCCTTGTACTGTATGAAGCGGCGCAGCTCACGAGGCGACCATGAGCCCAGCAGCCTGTTGAAACGCTTCCCATTCTTTCTGCTCCTTCTCACATGAAGTTTCTCCAACGCAAATACATTGAACTCCTTGTTCACTATCGCCTTGGATATTGAGTGGTTGGTGTTCAGCGCAAACCGTCTCTCTCGCCCCGACAGCCTCTGCAGTTTTCGGTGTGCGGAGCGAGTGCCCACGCGCTGAAGCCCGCACCTAAGATGCTGGTAACGTCCCTTCACGGCCCTCAAATGCCCGGAGTTGAAGAAGGTGTTGTCAGAGCAGACCGCGATGTTAAGCACGCCTCTGTCGATGCCCAAGACCTCTCCACTTTCTCTCCTCTTTTCCACATCTGTTATTTCAACCTGAACGTTAAGGAATACTCTGCTGCCTCGAATGAGTAGCTGCGCATTGGTGTACTCTCCTCTCCAGGTGTCTAGGTAGTCGTAGTGCTTGAAGGGGAAGCTTAAGCGACCGTCTACAGTCGTCAGCGACACGCGGTTTTGGTCTGGGTAGAACTTGAAGGTGCGCTTGTCGTAGCGAACGGATAGGCGCTTCTTGACTGTGGCGGCGCAGTTATTCCTTCTGAGTATTTCCGAGGCTTCGTCCCTTGCCGTTTGAACTAGTGCTGAGGGGAGGTGTGGCAGGGCTTCCCGCACTTGGCGGTATGTTGCCCTGTTCAATGCTCTCTTGCTGCGAGTTTTGCGATAGGAGCCGTAGTTCAGAACTATCTGGCAAGCCTTGTTGAATGCGAGCGCGGTCTGGATCAAGGCGGCGTCAGCGGGTAAGGTAACCTTTATAGTTCTGAACATGCTAAATAACTATCCATCACCGCCATTTAAGCCCACCATCCAGGTCTGAGCTCAGCTCATCGACTCACGAAGTAGGGTGGTCTTCTTGCTGGATCTTCATAAGTTTTTGGGAATGTGAATAATAGTCCGCGAACGGATCTTTGCAAAGGAGATTTTGAAACGCTCTATTAATTGACGGTTCGTTTAGAGGGGAGTCGGTATGAAGAATCCAGAAGTCGCGAAGATATTGAATGAGATTGCTGTTCTACTCGAAATGGATAACGTTCAATTCAAGCCAAGGGCATATGAGAAAGCCGCGAGAGCAATAGAAGCCCTTGAAGAAAGTGTTGAAGAGATCTATGGAAAGGGTGGCGAAAAAGCGTTAATGGAAATCCCCGGAGTCGGGGCAAGCATCGCTGAGAAAATTGGAGAGTTGATCAAGACAGGAAAACTCGAATACTATGAAGACTTGAAGAAGAAAGTTCCGGTCGACCTCGAAAGCCTTTACGGAATTGAAGGTCTTGGACCTAAAACCATCAAAACCCTTTACCAGCAACTCGGAATCAAAACCATCGACGACCTGGAAAAGGCAGCCCGAGAGCACAAAATCTCGAAACTACCTGGGTTCAAGGAGAAAACTGAACAGAACATCTTGAAGGGAATAGAGTTCGCCAAGAAAGGTAAGGGTAGATACATCCTCGGCTTCACCCTACCTTTGATACGCGACATCGAGAACCGGCTAAAGACACTACCAAGCGTGACCAAGGCCATCGCTGCAGGCTCCGTTAGGAGATGGAAAGAAACCATTGGTGACGCCGATTTCTTGGTCATTTCAGACAATCACCAGAGTGTAATGGATTTCTTCACCTCCATGCCAGAGGTAATCGACATCATTAGCAAGGGCGACACGAAATCCTCGGTAAAACTAAAGACAGGAATGGATGTCGACGTCAGAGTATTGTCAGAAGAGAACTTCGGTGCAGCGCTCCAATACTTCACGGGCGGAAAAGACCACAATGTTGCCCTGAGAAGAATCGCACAAGAGAAAGGAATGAAGCTTAGCGAGTACGGCTTGTTCAAAGGCGATAACCAAATAGCTGGCAGAACAGAAGAAGAAGTTTACGAGAAACTCGGACTAGATTGGATGCCACCAGAACTGCGGGAAAACACCGGCGAAATAGAAGCAGCCATGAATCATAGACTACCAAAGCTAGTAGAATTCAATGAAGTTCGAGGCGATCTACAAACTCACACAAACTGGACTGACGGCGCCAACCCAGTACATGAGATGGCTCAGGAGGCGTACAGGATCGGTCGGGAGTACATAGTCATATCAGACCACTCAAAGGGACTGGCAATGACTGGCGGGCTAGATGAACAGATGTTGCTCAAACAAGGTGAGGAAATAGACAAAGTGAACGATAAGTTAAGGGGAATAAGAGTTCTGAAGGGTGTCGAGCTCAATATTCAAAAAGATGGTAGCCTCGACATATCCGACGAAGTCTTAGAGGGCCTTGACGTCGTGGGAGCAGGTGTTCAC
>JAHPYV010000193.1 GCA_019058495.1 Promethearchaeati archaeon | reverse complement strand
CTTGACGACCTAACCAAAATCGGAACAATAGAGTGGGTGTATTTTGAAGGCGGAGAACCATTCCTATTCTATCCTCTGATGCTGCAAGGCATCAAACTCGCCCGCGACTTGGGTTTCAAAACAGGCATAGTAACGAATGGATATTGGGCAATATCTGTTGAGGACTGCGGGCTATGGCTCAAACCCCTTTGCGAACTAGGAGTTTCAGACTTCACCGTGAGTGACGACTTGTTTCACTATGAAAACGAAAAAGATAGTCCCGCCAAAAGGGCTTTGACCGCAGCGAAAAGACTTGGATTACCAACAGGTTCCATTTGCATTGAGAAACCCACCGTCAAAACCGGTATCGACAAAGAGCAAGACAAAGGAGCACCAGTCATAGGCGGCGGCGCCATGTTCAGAGGCAGAGCTGCTGAGAAGCTGGTCGAGGGGCTACCCAAAAGACCTTGGGAAGAATTCAAGGAGTGTCCATATGAGGATTTGAGGCATCCGAAGAGAGTTCACATCGATTCGTACGGTAATGTCCACCTCTGCCAAGGACTGAGTATGGGCAACATGTGGGAACATAGCCTATCTAAGTTAGTTAAGGACTATGATGCTGAATCACACCCAATTTGTAGACCTCTGGTTAGAGGAGGGCCTGCTTCCTTAACCAAGGAATACAATGTTACACATGAGAAAGAGTACATTGATGCATGTCATCTCTGCTACCTGACCCGCCTGAAATTGATAGATAGATTCCCGCAATATCTGGCGCCGAGACAGGTCTATGGATTGGAATAGCGCGCACTCGTTCGTTAGCGCGCGCTAGAAATATCACTTCGGCTCAATTTCAGAGTCGAAGAACTTTCGCTGCGTTGCCCCCAAGTATCATTCTCTTATCCTCTTCCTTAAGTTCCCGAAGGCCAAGCATCTGTAGAGGCTGTGGCATCTTCATCGCCTTGATACCTTCAACCCAATCCTTGAGAGATAGCACTTTCTCGAAAAGAGGCCAGTCACTACCAAGTAGGATTTTCTGGACACCTCTACACATCATTTTGGCTTCCGTCAGAGTCTGGAAGAAGACGACTGGCGCCGCCTTCAAAGTCACTTGCCACGACGAAATATCAAAGTAGACGTTTGGGTTTTTCGCAGCTAATGCGATTGCCTCCGAAGTCCACGGATGCCCGACGTGCGCCATTATGATATTGATCTTAGGGAAATCGACAGCAACCTTGTCAACGTACACTGGCTGATTGTACTTCATGTAAGTCTTTGGAGGACTGGTGCCTGTATGGCACAGAATAGAAACACCCAGATCCTCTACGCGCTCGTAAAAAGGATAGAACGTTATGTCATCTGGATAGAAGCCAGTTAGAGGCCAGAGTTTGACTCCTCTGAACCCAAGGTCCCCAACGCATCTCTCAAGCTCTACTATGGCCTCCTTACCTCTCCTCGGGTCGATACCAGCAAATCCGACAAACCTGTCGGGAAACTCCTTGAGTATGCCAGCGACGTAATCATTGTAGCCCCTGTAACTGGTTTTTCCCCTAAAAGCAAACTCATAGTCTAGTGCAAGTAGAACTGTTTTGTCTATTCCCGCTTCATCCATCTCCCGAGCCAACCTATCCGGAGACCCCTTAATTCGAGGGAGGGATCCGAGTAGCCGAGATGCTCGGCGATCCCGTATATAACTTCCTTCAACTCATCAGACATCAGCTTCTCATCCCAAACATGGCAATGCGAGTCTATAATCAATGTCTTCAACCCCCAATTTGCAGAATTCCGCCCACGTACTATCCTCATCGGGCAATAAATCTGTTCCCCACACAGCTTTAGCGCGCTGCCAGCAAACAGAGTTTATATAAGCAAGATTGGCTAAGTAGCAAACCAATGGATGGGGAGGAGGGGTCGAAACTGAAGAATTGGACCTATCCATTAGTTTCGAGCTTACGCATGGCGTGCGCTCCGCCCCTAAGGTAAAACTTATATTCTTCCATTTTGGTAGTACAAGATGGTGAGAACATGGGTAGGTACAGCACAGTATCCACCAAGATCCCAGAAGAACTAAAGGCGAAGATGGAGAAGCTCAAGATAAAGCCCTCAAAGGTACTTCGAAAAGCAATAGAAGACGAAGTGAAAAAAAGAGAAGCGCAAAAACTGAAGCTGGAAGTAGATAGACTGAAACCCATATTGAGCAAGGTAAGCGTAGAAGAAGCCGTAAAAAGCGTGAGGGAGGACAGGGAACACCGATGAAGTACCTATTCGACAGCTCAGCAATATTCAGAGCCATCAAAGAAAACAAAATCGAAGCACTAGCTGGAAACCACACCCTCGAACTCGCCAGATACGAAATAGGAAACATCCTATGGAAGAACCATGCACTACTAGGCAAAACCACAAAAGAAGAATTGTCAAGTCTCGCAAAGCTTGTCAAAGAGATCCTGAATGTCATGGAGATAATACAAATCGAATGCACCGAGGAGGAAATAACAAGCATCGCAGCAGAAATGAAGATTACATTTTACGACGCATCATACGCATATCAAGCGCACAAGGACAACTTGACACTTATAACTGAGGATGCTGAACTCCTGAAAAAGGTGACCAAGTACATTAATGCCTCAAGACTTGATGGAGTCTCAATCGAATCAACTTGATACTATAGACTACACAGGCTCGCCAAAAAAACCCCCGATGTACACTTGTGAACGATAATCTTGTGAAAGGGTTCTCTCCCAAACGCAGTATTGGGGTATAGGCTGTCACCAAAAAATAGCGTACGCGCTTCTCATCTAAAAGATGGTTGACTCACGACATCACTCAGAAACCCCGAAAAGAGCAGGTATAGGTAAGAGCAGGTGCTACTCTAAGTTATCACTACTCGACACCTTCCTTCTCATGTACAGGAATTTCCTGACTCTTTCCTTCGACTTTTCGTCTTTCTTTCCCAGTGCCACTGCAATATCATGGGCGAGAACACCGCAATCAATACCAAGTCTCCTCAGCTTGTATATATCATCCATAGAGTATTTTGCTGTGTTTAGATGTTCTTTGATAACCTGTAAATCACTGATGATTGTGTCAATTGTATCTGCATCACTTCCCAATGGAATCAACCACTTCTTCTTCTGAGCGATTCTGTTCACCCCCCGAAAAAAGAGGAGCAGACTAGTCTGCTTCATAGTTATCTAAAAGGAAGCGCACTTCCTCACTACCATTCTTGAGTCGGGCATCACACGCATCACAAAAGAACTTCGAGTCATACAACGTTGGGTCAATAAGTTCGTCTTTTAAGGAGTCTATTCTCTTTCATTACTTAGTACGGCATCACCTACACTTATCAAACGTGAATTCTCCTCTTAAATCTTCCATTCCAGATCCACCAGAAGAGCAGTAATTAAGCACAGCGCACGATAAAAAAAGATAAGAGAATAAAATGCCTAGCCTGCGGAAAGAAGTATGAAGTAACCATGGAAGACAAAGAATGAACCTGGCTCTGGGGCGCCACTGGGAACATACAACTCAAGGCAAAGATCAGAGAAATACAAAGCCGCCCAAGCAGATCATCATCAAAGCAGCCAAAAAACAGCTCCAACTAGAACTGGGAGAAGAGAGACACCCTTAGCATCATTAGACTACTCAGATTCTTCTCAGGAAGCATTTATCAAAGACGTAACTAGTGTCCTAGTATCACCAGTAGTCTCTCCCAATAACGGGATTTAAGATCCTTTGCTGCGATCTCGGCGACGAACAAACGATCCAAGATTAAGAACCCGACCTACCCATTGCTTTCTTACCAGCGTCTCGGTGCCGCGCTGTCCCTCACATAACAAATTATTAATATTTCCTAGCACGATCAGTATGCCTAGGAGGGAGGTCGAATTTCGATCTATGAAGATATGACTGAAGTCGAAAGAAGAGTAGCACTTCCTTTTTTTGTGAAATGACTAGTAAGCTGCCATCGAATTGACGCAGAGTACAACAACTTCCCCTTTTTTCTTTCTTAGTCTGATGGCTTTCAACTCAGGATGGGAGAAAGCGGACAGCGCGAAATAAGAGAGAGTCGCTTTGATCTTAGAATAAAGTCTTAAGAGGGTGAGAATTCTGGTCGTTGAATGGTGGAGTTTTGTCATAGTAATCATGGTAGTACTCGTCATTATGGCTCAGATCTTGTATCGTGGTTGGAATACAAGCGATTCAGGGTTCTTAATCCTGTTCGCAGGATTTGCTATGCTTCTCGTAGGATCCATATTGGAGGGCATCGGAGGGCTCTCAATTCCTGCTTGGCTAGTGGGGATTGGAGGTGTGGTTCTCTTCATAGTCGGCTCGCCGAAACTCGCTGAAAGGCCAGGTAGAAAACCGCAACCTGGGCTCAGTCGCAAGGAGATAACTCGGATTCCCTTGGTCAAGCTAGCCAAGAAACACGGTCTGGTCAAGACAGTAGCTATTGTTACAGCTCTCTACGGACCAGTTGTTCTAATCGTTTGTGTCGTCCTAGCTCCGTCCCTCATAGCAGGCATCATGGCAGCAGCTATTATGGTCTCCCTGACAATGCTATGGTTGTACTTTATTACGAGATATTTTCTGAAAAGATTGGAGCGAAACAATGAAATCTCATAGTCGCGCGCTTTGGTGCGGTGTTGCGGGTGTCTCGTAAAATCCTCCTTATTTTTTTCTCCCCTCTTATTGTCTCTGGGTTTCTCGTCCTCGTTGTCACATCATTGTTCCTGCGGTCCAGTCCACCTGAAACCACGGATCTAGCCTACAGATTTCTGTACATTGTTTTGGTCTCCCTTGGCTTCGGCGCTACCTGTTGGTTGACCGCGCGCCAACTTTAAATGGAGGTTTCGTCCCTGAAGAAAGTGGGGGTGTGATGCAACTGTGAAGCTTTCTCCTAGAGCGCTGCTAATTTATTTCTCACTTATATTTGTCTCCGGGCTTCTCATTCGCATTTTTGTATCGCCGATCCTGTGGCCTAACATACCCGAAATAACTGATCCAGGTAGCATACTTTTGTGGTCTGCTGTGGCTTTCCTCGGCCTGGGTGTCATATATTACTTGAAGACTCAGGGTTCACCAAAGCAAACTAGAATCTTCTGGACCATCGCGGTTGCGATTATGTTTGCCTTCCCTTTCGCCGATATCGGTTTCCTCATAGTTAGAGCACTGTTAGAGTCGTCTGGAGCCGCTTTATTTTTCCCGATATTTGTTCCCCTCTATTTTGTTGGGCTCATAATAGGAGGGGCTATAGGCAAGT
>JAHPYV010000192.1 GCA_019058495.1 Promethearchaeati archaeon | reverse complement strand
AATCCTTTTTCACTTATTCCAGATTCGGACTATGAGTTTGCGTGCTTCCTCCGCGACAATAACACTTAGCGTGACCAAGAGGAGGTACGCCCAATCGAGAGCACTGAGGGCTATTGTTCCAAAGATGGGTTGCAACAATGGCAGATAAATGATGGTGGCGAGAATCCCAACTTGAGCCGCTATTCCCAGCAAAATCCACTTGTTGCGCGACAACCCTAAGCGAAACATGGAAACCCGGTCTGTTCGGCATGAAAGAACATTGGCAACTTGCCCCAACACTATACCTGCAAACGTCATCGTTGTTCCTTTGATGTAGACAAGATTTGAAGCATCTAGCATCGTACCTAATTGCCATCCCCCGGTGCTCCAAACAGTTAGGCATCCATACATCGCACCCGCAGAAATGATAAGTCCCACATACAGAGACCGGAGCAAAACTCTGGCATCAAATAGATGTTGTTGAACGCTTCGTGGGGGTTTATTCATTAAGCCTGGCTCTGCTGGTTCGCGGCTAATGGCGAGCGAAGGAAGGATATCAATGAACAGATCGATCGCCAAGATCTGCATCACTAGCAATGGTAGCGGGATCCCGAGAAACGCGTACAGAAAGAATGGGATGAGTTCTGCCCAGTTGTGAGAAAACACGTATATGATAAAACGCCGGAGATTGTCGTAGATCGCTCTCCCTGACTCGACTGCTTTTACTATGGACGCGAAGCTGTCGTCCAAAAGGACTAAATCTGCGCTTTCATGGGCAATATCCGTGGCAGATGCGCCCATTGAGATCCCAATGTTTGATTCCTTCAATGAAGGAGCATCGTTAGCGCCATCGCCCGTAACAGCAACGATCTCTCCAGCGTCCTTGAGGGATTTGACAATGCGGAATTTTTCGTCTGGAGAAACGCGAGCAAAAATGCGATTTCCATTATGCACTTGCTCCGCGATCTCTCTATCACTTAGCTTATCCAGGTCTTCTCCACGAAGCAGACGATTGTCTTCTGGTTCTATAATGCCTACTTCTGCTGCGATGGCTCCTGTCGTAAAAGCCGAATCTCCCGTGATAACGACAACTTCGATGCCAGCCTGTTTTGCAATTCGAACCGCTTCCTTTACTTCAGCGCGCGGCGGATCATATACTGCGATCAATCCAGCAAAGACAAGGTCATGCTCGATATCCTTCTCTCCAGAAAAAATCCCATTTTGCATTTCCCTATAAGCGCATCCGATGATGCGCAGTCCATCCCGCGCGAAATCTTTGTAGATTTTTCCAACATAAGAACGATATTCTGGAGTGAAGTCCAGCAAGGCCCCATCCTCACCTAGGACTTTTGTGCACGCCGGAAACAGGTTGTAAGGGGCACCTTTTACACAGACCAGAGATCTATTTTTCAATTCATGTACGGTCGCTGCACGCTTGCGTTCAGAATCAAACGGAATAACGTGGATGACCGGTTTTTCCTCACGCGTAGCCTGAATGTCAAGTCCGTACTTCAGCGCCCCAATTAGAAGTGCTCCATCCAAAGTGTCTCCTATGATAGTCCAGCTTCTCTCAGGTTTTGATTCTGGAGGTGATTCCACCTTTGCCGAGTTACAGAGAATGGCTGTTTCTACAAGCTTATCCAATGCTTGATATTTGCCAGGCGTAATTACACCGCCTTCATGCGAGAATTGACCGTCTGCACGGTAGCCTAAGCCCGACACATCGAAGACTGAATTACCGGCAAACAACTTCCGAACAGTCATTTCTCCCTTTGTTATTGTTCCTGTCTTATCCGTGCAGATGACTGTGACACTGCCCAGGGTCTGGACTGCAGACAACCTCTTGACCAGCACATGCTGTCGAGCCATCTGTACCATGTTGATTGCCAGGGCAGAGGATACCGTCAGTTGAAGTCCTTCTGGCATAAGAGAAACCATTACGCCGATCATGAAGAGGATGCCTGTGTCCAGCGGGAGGCCTAGCCAGACCAGTGCAATAATGAAGAAAACTATCCCAACGAGCATGCTCAGAACAAAATCCCATTTGGCGGTGGCAGCGATCTCTCTTTCTAAAGGGCTTGGGGGTTCCACAATTTCCTGCGTTAAGCCTACTATTTCTCCGAACTTGGTGTTTCGTCCCGTCGCGAAGACCACAGCTTTTCCACTGCCTCGTACGACGCTCGTGCTCATAAAGACAAGGTTCGGCGCATCGAGGAAAGAGCTGTTCTCAATGCTGGCAGCACTAGCAGTACGGGGTTGCGACTCGACTTCCCCTGTAAGGGGAATGTTGTTGAGCCAGACGTCGTAGGCTTCCACGAGCCGAGCATCAGCAGGGACTCGATCACCTTGATCTAAGGATATCAAGTCGCCGGGCACCAAGTTCCGCACGGGCAATTTTTGGAGACGCCCATCGCGGTACACTTTTGCGGATTCTGGTACCCAGCTCTTAAGGGCTTGCATGGCCTTTTCCGCTCGCACCTCCTGCAAAACGCTGGCATATGCATTCACTATGACGATTCCAAGAATTACAGCACCGATTGCAGGTGTCCCACTGATAAATGACAAAACACTTGCAATCAACAGCAGGATGCTAAACCCATCCTTCAGATATGCAAAAAAACGGGTAAAAGAGATGTGAGTTGTCCGATGAGGGATTTCATTCGGTCCATATTCTGCCAGGCGCCTTGAAGCTTCGCTCGACGTGAGACCTTCTGGAGAGGTCTTGGCGTTGGCTAATACCTCTTCTAGGGACGATTCGATAAATCTCTTCATATGTCTCACTCTTATCGATTGGATCAAGGTCGGTCAAGGCAGGAAACCCACGCAGCCGACTCTGTTTCAGGTCACTCTAGTAGATAGTCCTTTGAATGAAAAAATAGCATATTCTGTCTCGAGTGACAGGACGTTATTTCCATCTGGAGGACCCTCGTTGTTTGAGCGATTTCTGAATATATATATGTTCCGCTCGACAGAGGGTGACAATCGAAAGATCCATATTGAACGAAAAGTCCGAGCATCCAAAGGAACCTCTATAGGGATAAGAGCAGTATGATTGAAGCGGGAGCGCCTGCAAACAACGGGGAAACTGTGGACTACAGATCGTTTACCGGAGCAAAACGAGGCTGAGATTATGACTTTAGACATCGCTGTTGAAGTCTCAGATCTAACCAAATACTATGATGACCTTCTGGCAGTAGACCACATAAGCTTCGAGGTGAGAAAGGGAGAGATCTTCGGTTTCCTAGGCCCCAATGGCGCTGGCAAGACAACCACGATTCGCATGCTTACTGGCGTTATTAAGCCAGACAAAGGCACGGCTTCCATCTTGGGATATCACATTCTGAAAGAGGGGCTCATGGCTAGGCAGGTAACGGGGGTCGTTCCGGAAATGGCGAATGCCTACATTGACCTGTCAGCACTGAGAAACCTGACTTTGATGGGAGAGTTGTATGGAGTACCAAAGAATCAGAGGCAGAAGACTGCTGCTCTGCTTCTGAAGAAGGTTCGACTTTTCGATCGAAGGAATAGCCTTGTAAGAGAATTCTCAAGAGGGATGAAGCAAAGGTTGCTGTTGTGCATGGCACTAGTCAGCGAGCCTCAAGTCCTCTTCCTGGACGAACCTACAGCAGGTTTGGATGTTGAGAGCCAGCGTCTGATAAAAGATATGATTCGTGAGATCAATAAGAAGGGAACGACTGTTTTCCTGACAACGCATAACATGGAAGAAGCCAATCAGCTTTGCGATAGAATTGCAGTCATTAATCACGGTAGAATTGCAGTCATTGATAGTCCAGAGAAGCTCCGTATGGAAAGCAGCGGGCTAAACTCTGTGGAGGTCAGCTTCGAAAGGGCCGTACAGGCCGACGAGTTGACGAAAATCGAAGGCGTAAGAGAGGTTAGGAAAACTGGGGATAAGATGAGACTTTACACGGATCAGCTAAGTCTAGTACTCGACAGAATCGTCGATTTTACACGCTCAAAGGGACTCAAAATAGTCACGCTCAACACTTTAGGTCCAACTTTAGAAGATGTATTCCTCAGGCTCACAGGGAAGAGTTAAGGGAGGATAACACTAATCTTGGACAGACATGTTTATTGGGAGCAGTTCAAACGGGCTCTTGCAATCGTCAAGAAGAACATACGCATCTACTACTCTAAAGGACCCGTCATTACCTTTGGTCTTCTCATACCCTTTTTTCTCTTTCTCTCATTCTATATTGGACGAAGCATAACTGTGGAAGCTCTCATACCAGGATTGCTTGGAATAACCATCTTTTTCACAGCCAGCTCAGTTGGACCTGCAATCGTTCCTTGGGAGGCGAGATCAAAAACTCTTGAGAGGCTCGTATCCTGTCCACTCTCCATATGGACGATCTTTGTAGGCGATATGCTTTCGTCCTTCCTCTTCGGTGCGATTATCTCGGTATTCCCTGTGATCATCGGCTTATTGCTTGGCGTAGAAATAGTGAGCCCGCTAATGCTTGGACTTGGAATCACAGTTGGAGCATTCTGTTTTGCTTCTCTCGGCGTACTAATGTCTGCATATCCGCCGACAGATGTTCCAGCAACTATAATGATGCTGTCTTCTCTGATCAAGTTCCCACTAGTTTTCATAAGTGGAATATTCATTCCCATTGAAGAACTACCGAATTGGGGCAAGATAGTCTCTTCGTTGTCTCCGTTAACTTACTTCACTGATCTGGCGAGGAATTCAATGCAAGGCTACGGCTATTACCCAAGTTGGGTGGACTTCGTCGCTGTGGTGGCATTCACGTTTATCTTCTTGGTCTCAGCCGTAAGACTCCACGAACGCACAATACAGAAACGGCTTTGAAATGCAACAGCCTCCAAATGCACTGAGCGAACATCTCCGAAAGATCGAGCGAATAATACTGCATTCTCTGTTCAAATTGTGGGTTTCAATCGCAGCACAGAAGACACCCGCTAAAGGAAGCGGAATGATTATCAAAATCCTCTCGGCAATTCAAGGCTGAGAGACTTCAACAGTCGACGGTATTTGAGTCCAGTTCTCCTTCAGGTTTCATTTTTCAGTGATTTTGAACTAGTTTAAGTAGTGGACTCTCCAGTCGTTCTAGGCAAAGAAAAATGGGTCACAACTTTCTTCAAGGTCTCTTACAATGCGCGCTAAAGGAGCTGATTCGATGGACAGAATTCTCATTGAAAAGATCCTACGAATAATAGGCATTGCGGGGATTCTGGTTTGTGGGATTGCATTTCTTTTTGTCATTATCCCTTTGGCTAGTATAATCGCCTACGATTTTATGTTACCATCGATAGT
>JAHPYV010000018.1 GCA_019058495.1 Promethearchaeati archaeon | reverse complement strand
ATTTTGAGGCAATACGAAACGCATCACTGGTATACGATGCACTATACAATTACTGCAAGATCGAGTTGATGAGAGAGAAGTTCAAGAGTGAACTGGGAAAGATGGACAAGAAAGAGCGAAGAAAGTTTCTGAAGCAGAAGCTCAAGGAATCCTAAATGGCCAGCACAGACTTTAAGTTTCGGCGTTACAAGATCTATACGTTTTCAGTACTGTGTCAACTATGTACGGCATCGGCTCAGTGTGTTTGTGTCGTTTTGTCAAGAATACTCCATACCATCGGAGCCACGGTATTTTCAAAAAAGTTGAAGCCTGCAACCCAGTCCAAGCATATCGCAAACAGGAATCCGAGGACAAAGAGCTCAATTATACGCATAGACGTGAACTTGTAAGTTACAGAACGATATATGAATAGCATTATATCGCCAAAGATGACGATTGCACCAAAACCGAACAGAATGTCTAAGACTGGTTTCAGTGGGGACAGAATAAGGGGAGTTGCCATAATTGACGAACACCGGCTTATGCTAGTCGAAGTATAAAGGGTCAATAAGCTGACGAATCACCAATAAGTCGCGGAAAAGAGTATAAATACTCCCCAACCTCAATTAAGCGAAGATCAAGGTAGCTTGCTTCTTGTCGGACGTCAAACATATGAGAATCACCAGTACAAGACGGGCTCGAGATCAAATGCGTCATAGGCAGAAAGTCGCTTCTTCATCAGAACCCTAGCACGACTGAATTTCGCATTATTCGAAAAAGATCCAGCGGTGGGCAAGATGGTGTCAGTGATATGGCGTGTGAACATAGCGACCATGCTGTTTTTTACGATGGTCCAAGTTGTAGTACCCCTTATACCAGAATATGCGTCGAAGATTAGCACTGACCCAGTCTTGATAGGTTTTGCGGTTGCAAGCATATCCATCACAGCCATCCTTCTCAGACCAGCTTCTGGAGTGGTCAGTGATAGGTGGTCAAGGTCAAAACTTATGGTGCTTGGACTGGTTCTCGCGTCCATAGCCTACTTCATCCTTTATTCATCTAATGATATTTCACATATAGTGATAGCCAGGCTCATAGAAGGGGCTGGCGTCGCCTCATTCATTCCGTCTTCGATAGCTAGTGCGGTCGACCAAGCTCCCGAAGGAAAACTTGGACAGACATTAGGATGGCGGAGTATGATGATTGGAGTTGGTTTCACCATTGGTCCAGGCATCGGTGGTATCTTGGCGGAGATCCTTGACTACAGAACGACTTTTGGCATATCGTCTCTGCTTCTAGTCACTGCGATTCCATTCTCATTTTACAAAGAACCTGGAAAGCATTCACTGAGAGGGACCCACTCGATTCGTGGCATAAGGGAGCGAGGATTCATCGTTGCTCTGTTTACTTATATCATATATGGATTGTCATGGATGGGCGTCTACACATTTCTGGCAGCTTCTCTCACAAATCTGCCCGATGCACCCTTAGTTATAGGCATTTACGTAATAATCCAAGGAGCCTCGAGCGTCGCTCTAAGGATCCTTGCTGGAAAGATCGCTGACAGGCGACCTGCGATGATGGCATACTTGGGACTACTACTAATGTCCCTAGGCTTATTCGTCATTTACTTGACTCAAGTTCCACCAAACCTGTACGTAGCGGCACCAATCTTTGGAATCGGTCTAGGTATCTACATTCCTGGATCTCAAACGCTTGCTTTGGTAAGGTGCCCGCCAGACAACCGAGGTTACCTCTCTGGAGTATTCACAATGGGATTAGATGTTGGGACTCTTATCGGACCGATCTTGTTTGGCGTGATCATACAGTTCACAAGTAGCTTGCAAGACGTTTTTGCCCTGGCGCCTGTGTTGATGTTGATGGCAGCAATAGTGGTTCCCTTGACGACGAGGGGATACAACAAATGACTTTTGGTCGCTCCTTTGCAATGCGTCACCCACACCTGACTTGTTTGCTCAGGTAAGATCGAAGAGCCTTTAGAATGTTATGACTTTGTCGCTTTCGACCGACCACTGAACAAGGTCACTCATCGTGGCCATGGTGACACCCTTCAATACCTCGACCGATGATACTGACCTTGCCTTGCAGCAAGGAGTGCACGCTTTGACCTCAACCCCTTCTTTGATCGCTTCTTCAAGGAGGCCACCGATATTCGGAAAAGCATCTGGTGCTTGTCCCTTCTTCGCAACGAAAACGCCATCCTGAACTAAGAAGAGCTTAACTTTGTGCCCTTCCAGCGCTGCTGATAGTGCAAATCTGAGTGCTGTATATGCCCTCTCCCTGCCATAAGGCGCCTCCATTATAACCACAGTGAATATAGCCATTTTTCCACCTCAATGGAAAGTAATTGTCTCGCGAAGAGGTAGTTCAAGCGCAAATATCAATATTTCTAATGAGCGGATTAGTAAATCTAATAGATATAAGGAGCAGAAAGTAGCTAAACTTATTCACAGGTTTTCCAAATGGACAGGAGAAACTACCAGAAGAGGTAAAACCATATAACAAAAATTGACTGATTGTCTAGAGACAGAGCTATTGACTATAGCCACGTTTGAGGAGATGAATCTGCAATTTGAGAGCCACAGGTGGTAGTGATCTTGGTCTCGGCGAATTAAAGGACATAGGTCAAGTTCTCGCGGGTCTAAAAGAAGGGAAGGCAAAAGAATACACTGTTGTAGCTGTTCTCGGGGGAAAGGATAGCGGAAAAACAGGGTTGATCAATAAGTTCACCCACGGCACTTGGGAACCAACTACGACTACCAAACGTTTCCTGGACATTCAGAGCGGAAGTCTGGATATCAGAGGAAAGAAAATCCAAGTAGTAACCTGCGAGTATGCAGGAAGTGACGAGTTCCGCCTAGTTCAAAAAACAATGTTCCCTCCAACTAAATCAGTTCCCGTAAAGTGCATGTTAACAATAGACTTGAACAGGAAAGAGTCACAGACCGATCTTCTTCAGGTCGTAGATAGTCTCGTAGTTCCACGTTTGAACAGCAAAAACCCACCAGAGTCTTATGCGCTTGTGGGATGCAAAGCTGATCTTAAGAAGAATATTACCCCTACGGAAGCGAACAGTTTCGCCAATGCGCTCTCAGAGAAACTGAGAAAACCAATTCAGTATGTCGAGACGAGCGCAAAAGAAGGAAAAAACATCCTCGTGGCTTTCGAACTGGCGATAACACAGGGCGCAAGCCAAAAATAATCGGGCAAGGAAGAGCTCAGTCTCCCTTTCCCGAGCGACCTTCGATCAGACGGCCAAACACTGACCGTGATCAACCCGCGTCTTAATGGTTTTTCTCTTCCTCGTCTCGTATCTGTCTTTTCAACACTTTGCCCACAAGTGTCATAGGCAATTCCTTTCGGAATTCTATGAACTTGGGTACTTTATATGGCGCTAGCTTCTTCTTGCAGAATTCCCGTATGTCTTCTTTCAGCTCTTCGGTTTCCTGAACTCCTGGTTTGACCACCACGAATGCTTTGACTCGTTCGTTTCCCGGGGTGGATGGGTCTGGAACTCCCACCACCGCGGCCATTGCGACTGATGGGTGTTCGAAGAGTACATCGTCAACTTCCCGGGGGTACACTTTGAAGCCGCTTACGTCGATCATGTCCTTCTTTCTGTCGACTATGTAGAAGTATCCATCTTCATCCATTCTTGCCATATCTCCTGTAAGCACCCAAGGACCTTTTTCACCGGCGATCTCACTTCTTATTTGTTTAGCTGTTTCATTTGGCTTGTTCCAGTATCCTTTCATGCACTGCGGTCCTCTGATAGCTAATTCACCAACCTCTCCAGCTGGAACCTCTTTAGTGCCTGTCTCCATATCAACGATCTTTACATCAACGTCTGGGAATGGCATTCCTATGGAACCTACTTTTCTTAGGCCAATTAGAGGGTTCGAATGTGTCACCGGACTGCATTCCGTCAAACCATATCCTTCAGCTATCTTGCCGCCCGTGACCTCCTCAAATTTCTTAAGAACTTCTGGCGGCAGAGGTGCAGCTCCGCTGTTCATTATTCTGATCGTCTTCATGGCTTCCGCATACTTGGGCAAGTCCTTGTACTGCAGCATTCTCATGAATAGTGTTGGAATGCCAGGGAACAATGTGGGCTTATACTGCTTTATCAACGAGAATAGCGTCGGGAAATCGCGCGGGTCAACATTTAGCACCAACTTTGCCCCGGCGTAGATACAGTAGTTCATGCATACTGTCTGACCATAGATGTGGAATAGTGGCAAGTTAATTAACGCAATCTCCTTTCCTCTTACAGATCCTTGATTCCAATTCGCGCACTGCAAAGCGTTTGCAACCAGATTCATATGAGTGAGCATTGCACCCTTAGGCACTCCCGTGGTTCCACCAGTGTATTGAAGAACGGCGACATCCTCCTTTGGATTTATGATGACTTTTGGTGGATTCGCTTCATACTTCGAGAGGAGGTTCAACAGTTGCATGAATCCAGGCGTCTCTGGTGGTGTCCATGTTTTGCCAGGCAAGAAATCTCTCAGAGCAGTCAGTACGACATTCTTTACCTTTGTCCGCTCCTTTATTGCTGATACTGTGTCAAATTGTCCGCCTTTTCTGGGTCTATCGTCGAATGTTAACAGTGTCTGCGCGCCACTATCATTGAGCTGGAACTCAAGCTCAGGTGGCGAAAGCAATGCACTACAACAAGTTACTTTGGCCCCTGCTTTTAGAGCACCATAATACCCTATGACGAACTGTACAAGATTGGGAAAGTGAAGCGCGACAGTGTCTCCCTTCTTAACACCGATGCCTGCAAAAGCAGCTGCAAGCTTGTCGACGAGTGTCTTCAATTCTCCGTATTTTATGATTCTACCCATCATGACGAGCGCGTCATTGTCAGGGAAATCCTTGGCAGAAAGTTCCAAGAGCCCGTAGAGGGGTATCACTGGATAGTCAATGTTAGGTTTCACGCCCTTAGGATAATTCTTCAACCAGGGTTTGCTAGAATAAGGACTCTTTTTGCTCATCTTTTCTGATAAACCTCCACAACATTCTGTACTGAACTAAGTTATGTTCCCTAAGGAATGATTCCAGAATTTAACGTTTTCCTAGATTGGTCAAAAGCGAAGATAAATGACTTTGAACTGCAACCCCCTCCAATACACTTAATAAATGAGGCCGAAAGACAGTTAGTCACAGGTTCTTGCTGCGATTCGAATTTGGCAACATGATCTTGTCATGAAGCTCGATTCTGGTTGAGTGTTCTTTATGGTGGCCCATGAATGCAGATTCTGTGACATCATCGAGGGGAGATTAGACGCGAGTTTTGTGTTCCGCAACTCCAGAATTGTAGCATTTATGGACAAATTCCCCATCTCTGAAGGTCATCTGCTAATTGTTCCTGTCGAACATTACGAGAGCATTTTTGAGATTCCTGAAGAACTCCTCGCAGAAGCAATCAAAGTTGCTAAAAAGATCTCTATCGCTGCCAAATCAGTGCTAAGGAACGTAACTGGAGTCACCATACTCCAAAACAATGGTGATTCAGCAGGGCAGAGGATCTTTCACTTCCATATTCATGTTATACCTTGGACTGAAAGTGTCGGTGTTAGAACCCGGTTTGTCTCTAGTAGGAAGCAGGCTGAGAAAGAGCCATTAGACGAAATTGCTGCGAAAATCCGGGTCAGACTTTATTGAAGTCATGCACCGAGCATACATTGCAGACTGGTCTTTCCTGATTCTTTCTCAAGGCAAGAAGAAGCAAAAAAAGAAGAAAGGCTCTAGTCAAGAGGAGCCAAGCGCATCTGAACGAAAAGATACAGCAAGTTTAGGCAGACTTAATCGCTCTATCCAGTGCGCCCTTGAGCGCTTCTTTCCCCACGGCCCCAATTATCGTGCCAGCCAATTTACCTTTTCTGAATATCGCGAATGTGGGTATGGAAGCAATTCCAAACTTCTGGGCCACAATAGGGTTGTTGTCAACATTGACTTTCGCTACGAGCGCCTTTCCAACATATTCTTTTGCAAGCGTTTCTATTGCCGGGGCCATCATTTTGCACGGTCCACACCAGTCCGCATAGAAATCTACCAAAGCAGTGTCCGCTTCTCTGATGACGTCACTGAAATCATTATCTGTCAGGTGTCGCGGTCCACTGCTAGTTTCGGAAGGCCTCTTCTCCACTTCTGAGACCTTCTTGATTCTTTCCTCGAGTTTCTTCTGCTTTATCTTTTTGAGTTCGCCATTCTCCAAACGCTATTCACCATCCAAATGAGAGATCGACCTATTACACTTAAAGACTTGACACTGTAGATAGGTGTTCGATAAACTCATTTTAACGTCGTAGCCGCGAATCCGCTCCGCCTTAAGCAGTAATCGATTATAGAGAAAAGCGCTAAATTCCTCGCTCTTAGAAGACGCTAAGTCTGCCCTTGATGAACTCATCCGTCAGCTTAGTTATGTTGCCTAAGTTGTCGTCTATTATGGAGTCAACATCGCCTTGCATTTCCTCAAGTTTGGCTCCATTTCTCAGTATCATTTGGGCAGAAGCAACTTGAGGTTTGTCTATCGGTCTGTCTATGGCGCTAAGCAGTCTGATATAGACTTCCTCGATCTTGCCTCCACCGATCTCCTGGTAGATCTTGTTCGCTATTTTGAACGCGAGCACATTGTATATCTTACCAACGTGGGTGACTGGGTTCTTTCCCGCCGCAGCTTCAAGGCTCATAGGCCTATTTGGAGTTATGAGCCCATTAACACGGTTACCTCTTCCAACCTCACCATCATCGCCCATTTCAGCAGAAGTTCCAGTTACCGTGATGTACAGAGATCTCGGATCATTCTCCTTGTCCGCAGTATTACATTGAACTTGAAACTCCCTTTTGCATGTCTTCTTGAGGAAGCCTCTGACCTCCTCAACGAGTTTCGCCTTGTTTTCAAAGTACGCCTTGGGACTCTGTACTAGTGAACTGATCTGAGGTGTAGCCATCGTGAAGTAGAGCTTGTCACCAATCCTATGACCCATTACTTTCACATCTTCGCCGTACATAGGCTTCCTGCTCTTCAGTTCCTTCGAGTTGACGAGGGTCTCTATTCCCAACACAGCTCTCTCTAACTCGCTGAGGGGGGCATAGCCAATCCCGAAACTAGTGTCGTTTGCGCCGGGCGTTTCATGAGATTTTTGATATCGAATGAACAGGTCTGTCAGGTCAGGTGACCCAGGCTTTGTTAGAATATCGAGCTGTATATGAGGCGGATACTTCAGGTACCTAAAGTTCCGTTTTATAAAGTCTTCAAGTGTTTCTTTCGCTATGTCAGGCATAGAGAACTTTGTACCTTCGTGCTCTTGCGTCGCCCTTCCCGAAGTTGTTATTATAATAGGTTTGATCATCTGGCCGCCGCCGAACTTCGGCTCAGCCACTCCACCAGTAAGAAGCAACTTGTCTACATTATGATGGAGTATGTAACCAATCTTTTCCTTGTAAAGCATGCACAATTTTCTGCTCAGTTCCTCTGCGAAGCCATCGCAGATTGAGTCGGGGTGACCGACTCCTTTTCTTTCAACCAGTTCGACGTGTTGTTGCTCCACAGGAGTTTGATTTACGCTCTCAACCATAATATTACGGTCTGACATTTTTCACAACACCATTGCGGTCAATTGCGTCACTCGTGGCACTAAATTCAAGATACGGTCATTAACAGTTTAGCGCAACGTTATTGATAGAATACCTCCGATATCAATTCGCATTCCAAAGGTTCAACTGACTTATTATTGGTCTCCTACCAAAATAAGATAAAAATCTTTTCATATTCAACATATTTTCAAAGATATTATTACTCTAGGTAATTTTTGCTACATGTTTCAGCTTTCCTTGATGTTCATTCATGCTACGCGCAAAACTCAACTTCCCTGATAACCTGCTTGCCATCGACCTCGATCTTCCTCGTGAGTACGCCTTTCCTCAATGCTTTTATTCTGGTTTTACCGAAGTCGAGCTTTTCTTTCTCATCAGGTAGAACAATCTCATTGATTCTATACGAGTTTGAAACTCTCAGTTGTTTAAACGCGGTCTGGGATTCATTCTTGAGGTCCGGTATGACCGCTGACAAAACCCCTTTCATAATCTCTTCACTGACTGGCAACAGAGCCCTGCAAAAATCAGTATCGGGTGCTTTCAGCTCACCCTTCGTTGATGGCCGAGGGTAGTCCTTCTTGGTACTCATGCTCCATTCTTTTCCACCCGACGCGGGCTTGACCGTAAGGAGAATATTACAGCCGTTCATAAGCTTGAAGTAAATGTCTCTCAGCGTCTTCGTAGATATTGTTTTGTCAGCGAACTTCGCTTCATACCTTCCTTTACCCTTTTTCTGTTTCATCTCAGTATCTAATCCCATGCTCTTGAGAAGGTCGCTTTGGTCCTTACTAGAGCGTATTGCACCGCTGACTCTGAACGCGAATTGGTCGGGCGCGTGTTCCGCCAAGATCTCTCCTACAAGGTCTTCGTACTCCGGACTGCCGCCAATGGTCATCGAGTTTCCTTTTACCTTGGCCTCAATTACGCCGCCTTCAAACTCTCCCTTGCTGTACTTGATTAGTCTCCAATGGACAGCCTCATCGGATTTGCCAAGCGCGATTTTCGAAATGAAGTGAAGCATTGAACGATTCAACTCTCGTCTCCTGCTCCAGAAAAGAGCAGGGCTGCTTATTCCATCGTAGTTATTTTTCTCCTATTTATCATTAATGATGTTTTTCAGTATACGCCGCGCTGTTATCCTCATCTATGCAGATCGACGCCACTTGGGATTACAGTCAAACTGTTCTTTCAGAAATCTCTTACGTGGGTCTGGTCTCAAGTAAAGCTATATGGTCCAAATCCGTCTAGCATTTAGACTGAGGGTGATAGATAATTTGACAGGTGAGAAAACAGAGAATGCTGCTCTGCTCATAGATCGGGTGAGGAAGGCTGCACTCGAATACGTTCAGCAGCATAGTTATGCAGGTCACGATCAGACCCACACAATAAGAGTTCACAGACTGAGCAGAATAATCGGCAAAAAAGAGAAGGCAGATCTCTTGATTCTTGAGGTGGCCGCATTACTCCATGACGTTGGCCGAAGCTATGACCAACTCAATCATGCTGAGAAATCGGCTGAAATAGCGGAGGGGCTACTAAGAGAGTGTGACTTCCCTTTGGATAGATTACCTCAAGTGCTATATGCAATCAGAATCCACCAATTCAGTCGAGGAGTTAAGCCTGACACTCTTGAGGCGAAGATCCTCCAAGATGCTGACAGAATCGACATAAGTGGGGCAATCGGTGTTGGAATGACTTTCGCCTACGGCGGGGCTAAGAATATCGAGATGTACAATAAAGATGATCCCCTTGCAAGGGACAGGGAGCTTGACGACACGAAATACGTCTTGGACCACTTCCAAACGAAACTCCTCAAACTCCCGAAAACAATACACACTAAAACAGGCAGGCAGCTGATTCGTAAACGCTGGAGATACCTGAGGTCATTCATGAGCCAGTTCGTTAGAGAAATAACTGCAACAAACTAGTCCCTCATGCATACTTCAAGAATAAGCGCAAAACCAGCGCCGACAGGTGATTATAGGTAAGCCTGTGGGATTCAAATGAAAGTTAACACTACAACTCTGGCGCCAGAAGTGGACGAAGCATGAGGTAAACTTGGGTTACTCATGCGTTGTTTGAGAAATCATTCTCTGATGTTCTGTTTTATCTCTTCGAGGAGCTTCGTTACTTTTTCGTCCTTGGCTTCTTCTAGATGTAGAAGTAGCTGGAATACACTCTGGTCAGTCTTAGGGTCTGCATTTTCGGGCAAGTGCTTGGATAGCCTTCTTGTTGTTACTACCTTGCTCTTCTCATCAAGGAGACGCTGGAACTCAGTCACCTTTGAGGCAAAGTCACGCTTTACCTGTTCTGGAATGCCGTATCCATATGATTCCAAGATGGGAATGGCAGCCTCCGGTGTGATGGGCCCAGTTGATTTTTCTCTTTCTCTTGCCTTGCTGATCTCAGTGTCTATCGTGAATCTTCTTGCTTTCACTCTGTAGAATTTCTCGAGAAGATTCTTTGCCTTGCTCTGGGGAGGTGTTGCCACCCGTGTCTGTTCAATCAGACCCGCTTCAAGGAGTTTCCTGACTCTTCTCAGAATTGTAGGTGCAGGCACTCCTTTCTTGCCCTTATCCTTAATCGAATTAGCCAGCATTGTTATGGTTAGCTCTTTGTCAATCAAAAGATCAAGTATCTTCCTGTTTAGCGGCTCCAAACTTAGGCGTATCTTCTCTGGATCTCTAAGTACCATTGACTCATCCATCGTTTATTTCATCTCTTCAACTGTAATCGATTACAGTAACCGTAATAGTTATATATATACCAAAGTATTTAAACGTTTGCTCGAAGTCGATCTCGTTGAATGAAATCCGGAGAAGCAAATCTCAAATACTAGAAATTCAACACAGCTGAGATAGGCATGAGGATGAACGAACCATGACCGGGACAATCCTTGTTGATAACCTTACCCGAACCTTTGGAAAGACAATCGCTGTAGACCATATTTCGCTTGAAGTCAAGGAAGGTGAGGTCTTCGGCTTCTTGGGGCCTAATGGTGCTGGGAAGACAACAACCGTGCGGATGCTCTGCAGCCTGATAAGGCCAGACGAAGGCAAGGCAATCGTCGGTGGTCACGACATTGTCAAGGAAGGAAGCGCTGTCAGATCAATAGTAGGGTTGCTGCCAGAACCAGAGTTGTCAGGATTATACGAGCGGATGACCCCGATAGAGAACCTGGAGTACTTCGCCAGACTCTACGATCTCCCTGAAAACCAGCTGAAAAGCCGCGTGAAGGAACTCCTAGACATGATGGAGCTCTGGGGCAGAAGAGGTGACAGGGTCGCAACCTTCAGTAGAGGCATGCGCCAGAAGCTAAGCATTGCCAGAGCTTTGATTCATGACCCCAAAATACTCTTCATGGATGAACCGACCACTGGTCTCGATCCTGCCGCAGCCAAGTCCTTCCGTGAATTCATTGCAAATCTCTGCAAGCAGCTTGACCGCACAGTGTTTCTGTGCACTCATAACCTGCCTGAAGCCGACATGATCTGCGACAGAATCGCCATAATCAACCATGGACGACTCGCTACAATTGGAGAAACAAGCGCACTTAAGAAATCATTATGGACTAAAAGAGTATTCACGCTCTCCCTACTTCCCGGATTCGATAAGAGCGTGATAGAGAGACTCGCCGACATTGGCTCAGTAGACAACCTGAAACTGAGAAGAAATACACTTCAGTATGAAACCGACAAACCAGACCAAGTAAACCCCACGATAGTCCAAAAAATAGTTCAGTCGGGCGGAAAAATAGTAACACTGCAAGAAGAGAGGAAGACTCTGGAAGACATCTATATGAAGATAATAGGACAGACGGAGGAAAGTAGCTGGATGGAGGTCTAAACATGCTGAAGCGATCAATGGTGATAGCAAGGAAAGAGATGCGTGAAGCATTTAGAAGCAAAGTGATAAAGTACAGCTTTGTTGGAATGGGATTGATGTTTGGACTTGTGCTCCCTCTCTTATACGGGTCCATTGCTGTTTTTGTTGGCACATCCCCGAGTCCTGGAACTGGTACTTCCTCATTGCCTGTTCCCCCGGACTTCTTTCCAGGTTTCACCTCAGGTCAACGTGCCTACTTATTCTTCCTGTACGCTTTTATTGCAGAGATCTTACTCATGCTCCCCGTAATTCTTCCAATATACATATCTGCAGACAGCTTCGCAGGTGAAAAAGAGAGAAAGACAATACAGCAGCTTCTGTCGACGCCTCTCACAGATTCGGAGATTCTCCTTGGAAAAATACTCACGTCATTCATACCAACGATCATAACGACTTATCTTTGCATACTCTCGACAACGATAGTAGTAAACCTGTCTTGGTATTACGCATTTGGCGCATTCCAACTTATCTTCCCAAACATCACTGCTTTGATTCAGTTGGCTCTGGTCTATCCTCTACTGGCATTCTTTGGCATAATCACGATGGTTTGGGTCTCAACGAGAGCTAACAAGGTGATGGAGGCGACTCAGCTCGGTGGTGTAGTTGTCGTTCCGGTGTTGGTTGTTGCGTTCCTCCCGATCTTACTCGGGCTTCTGACGAGTCTCTACTTTGTACTCACTGTTGCGGCTTTGTTCGCCGTTCTCGATTATGGGCTGTTCAAAGTGGCTTCCAGAAAATTCACACGCGAGGCAATACTCAAAAGACTATAGAAAAATGATACCCAATCGCAGGAAACATGTGTTGCGTCGCTTCTTCTAGCTGATCCTATGCGCTTGAGTCCCATAGGGCTTTAAGTATACTGATTGTACAACATGGAGATGTGATGTGCAAAGAGTCCAAAGTACATCAACATTTGGTCGGTTGCGAAAAATGGTTGGTCGCCCACGCGAATTGAACGTATCTGCACTCTCGGTTGAAGAGTGGAATTATCTTCGTGGGCTGTTCCTTGCCGATGGGTCCTCTTGGATTTCAAAATGGATCTCAAAAGATAATGTGAACTCGCATCGGGAATCACATTGCGTGAAATTCTGTTTTAGCGGGAATGATTATGAAAAGGCATCTGTTTGTAGGGTACTCGAGATGCTGGGGCGTATTGGGCTAAAAGCGAGGGCGGTTAGGGATCCACGTAAAAACATGATAAGCGTATTAATTACGTCGAAGTCTCTGAGACTCTTTCTTCCTGATAAGAAGGTCCTAAAGAGCGATATTGCAGAGAGGGAAAGATTCTTCGAGGAGAACAAGTTACTAGACGCCGAGCTTGGTGTTCCTTTCGTTGCAGGTCTTCTTGACGGAGATGGATACTGTGGGGTATCCATCATACGACCTGGGAGAAACTTCTTTCAAGAGGTGAACAAATGGACCTGGTCTTTTTCACAGCGCAGGTACCTGTTTCTTATCGATTACATGAAGAAGTTCGTTAGCTCTATTGCTATGGATAGCGTTCACACGAAGAAAGTCCGTTCTAATGGGGTGGTCACAATATGTGTTCGCAGACTTGGCATAGAAGCATTGTTGGATGCCGGGATCGCCAAGTACTCATGGAGAGTAGCTACATGGTTGAGCAAGGTAGTTGAGGCTCAGAGCGAGCGGATGAGCTACTACGATGTTGGACATGTCAGACGCGTATTAGGTGTTAGTTGCCAGGTTGTAAGAAACTGGCTTAAATCCGGTAAGATCAGTCACCTAAGAGGAAGGAGCATGACGAGGAAATCAACTTCTTTATCACATTACTACATACCCGTTGAAGATGTGACAAAGTTCAGTGAGAGGTTCCTGAGCGAGAAGGAGACCTTTGAAAGAGTTAAGCGTGAAGGGATGAAACTCGTCGATGTTGCCAAGGCGCTAGGCGTTCCTAGGAAGAAGTTGGGTGGCTGGTTTAGATCTGGAAAACTGAGGGCTACTCTCGTACGTGAGTCTGGATCTAGAGGGGGGTGGAAATACTTAGTGATACCGAGTGACGAGGTTGAGAGGCTCAAGATGAGACGGGCGTTTCAATGTCAGCAACAATGATGCATGCAGAAGAAATATAGTGAAATACATAAAGCAGTTGCATCTCTTACATGAATACCGAGAAGACGGTAATTTTCGTGTGCTTCCAGGAGGTTAGCCTAATGATCACTCTTTCCCATGGCGCGGGCGGTTCAGTTATGCAAGATCTAATCAAGAACTATGTGCTGAAGTATTTGGGTGGGAGCAAGGCTGAGGTTCCCCTTGAGGCTCTTGATGACTCGGGTGTCATAGATGGGATAGTTCTCAAGTCGGATTCCCATACTGTCAAGCCGCTCTTCTTTCCAGGTGGAGACATTGGTAGGCTTTCCATTTCTGGGACTGTAAACGACATAGCTGTAATGGGTGCTGAGCCAATGGCACTGGCTGCTGGGCTCATCCTTGAGGAAGGCTTCCCCATCGACGACTTGGAGAGAATATTGAAGAGCATGGGTGAAACGTCCAAGGAAGCTGGTGTTCCTGTTATTACAGGAGACACCAAAGTTGTCGAAAAAGGTTCACTCGAGAAATGCGTGATAAATACGTCAGGTATTGGAAGGAAAAGCAGGTTTCTTGACGGGAACATGGAGCTTGTGAAGAAGTACAGGCCAACATTCAATTCAAAGTGGCTGGTCGACTCAAATATTCGGGATGGGGACAAGATCATTGTTTCTGGAACAATGGGGGATCATGGAGTGGCGATTCTCTCCTTTCGCGAGGGATATGGCTTCGAGAGTGAAATCAAATCAGATGTGAAACCCCTAAACAAGCTGACTGAGAAACTCCTCCAAGTCGGAGGAATAGTCAAAATGAAGGATCCTACAAGAGGCGGCTTGGCTAACCTACTAAACGAGTGGAGCGAAAAATCCAGAGTTGGTATACTTGTCAAACAGGGAGAAATTCCAATAAGCGAAGGTGTGAGAACCGCATGTGAAATGCTCGGTCTCGATCCGCTTGAGATAGGAAACGAGGGCAAGATAGCCATCGCAGTTGTTCCACAAAAGGCTGAGGAAGTTCTTCAGGTTCTCAGACGGACGGAGGAAGGCAAGAACGCTGCAATGATAGGTGAAGCTACTAAATCATACGGTCAAGTCATACTCGAAACAACTGTTGGTGGAAAGAGAATTCTCCCTCCGCCGGCGGGAGACCCCGTTCCAAGAATATGTTGAACTGATTGCAATGGCAGTTTCTATGGAAATGTGAAACTACAACCGTGTTCTACGCAGGTCTTAGCCATTTTCTCCAATTGCTCTAGGGTTGCTTTATGAACTCTTAATGCATTGATCTTTCTTGGCACTACTCCTTCAAAGCCTACGGTATAGACCAGCCATTGCTCTACTTTGTCTTCAGGAAGATTCTCATGTTCTTTAGGCACAAATACCGTATCTTTCTCAAACTTCAGCTTATCACGAAGAACTCTCACTTCATCTATAAGCTTCTGGGCATGATTTGGGGCGTAGATTTTGCGCTCGTCATAGCTCTTGGGTATCTCCGATATGATTTCACATCCGAATCTCCTCGCAAAATTAGATAGACTCGAATAAGTAGGACCGAATCTTCCCTCACAGCCACTACCGTTCCAAGCAAGGAGACACTTACTACAGATTTCCGATTTCTCCTCCTCCGGCATGATATCCCACTTACTCTTCTGCACCTCTGCATTTTCACCTATCTCATGTCTGAGATCGTGACATAGTGCTTCTCTAACGCTATCAACTACTATACCGATTCTAACGATGCCCATTCTTCATAATCACCTCAAACCTGCATAGATTCAAACCGCTACTAACAATACACTTGTACTCACTCTATGCTTTCTTTCTTTCTGTTCCATAGTATTTGTACAATATATTACACGATCCTTCTATAGAAACCATACACGGACCGACTGGATGCTGAGGAGTGCAAGCTTTTGCAAAAAGCGGACATTCAGTTGACTCAATTAGTCCCCTCAAGACTTCAGCACACTTGCATCCCTTCGGTTCCTCAAATTCATGTTGTGATATGTCCTTAAGTTCATCCTCGTATATTACCCTGGCATCATATTTCTCGAATTCCTTCTTCAATTTCATGCCTGATCCAGGGATTACAGGGAATCCTCTCCACTTCAAATCGTAGGGTTCGAAAACTCTTTCGAGTACCTGAAGTGCCTTTTGGTTTCCTTCGTACTTGACGACTCGGGCGTATTCGTTCTCCACCTTCGCTTCCCCTTTCTTGATTTGTTTCGCGAGCATATAAACTGACATCAGCATGTCGAGCGGCTCAAACCCTGACACAACTTGCGGCAACTTGTACTTGGATGCCAATTCCTCGTACGGTCTCATGCCAATTATGACGCTAACATGTCCCGGCTCAATGAAGCCTTGGATCTTGACTTCGCCCATATCAAGCAAGGCGTGGAGAGCAGGCGGAACATACCTGTGACAGTTGAGTATCGAGAAATTGGATGGAACATCTCCGAGCAAAGTCACTGCTGTACTCGGAGCGGTAGTTTCAAAACCAACAGCTATGAATACAACAGGTTTCTTGTTTTTTTTCGATATCGAGACAGCGTCCTGTATGCTGTAGACTGTCTGGACATTTCCTCCCGAAGCCCTGATATCTGAAAGTGACTTTTCTACGCCTGGAACTCGAACCATGTCCCCATACGTCGCAACAGTCTTTCCGGTTTCTGCTAGACGAATGCCCTCCTCGATTTCCCTTTGAGTTGTTACACACACGGGGCATCCAGGTCCCTGTTTAACGGTTACCCCGCAGTCCTTTAGAATCGGATCAAGACCATACCTCACGATCGTATCTTGGTGAGTTCCGCACACATGCATTATCTGAATTTTCAGATCAAGTTTCTTAATTCCTAGTATGATCTTGTCTGCCATTTCCTTATCTCTGAATGTGAGAGTCATTCTGCCAATGTTTTCTTCAGTGTTCACCTGCTTGCCCTCCCTTGCCGGCGTCCTCCGTCTGGCCACTTTCTCCATCGGTGACTATTCCAATGTCTTTGATAGTGCATTCTCTCCCAGAGGCAATGGTAACTTGATTTCCACACTTAGGGCAGGTTAAGGTTGGGATACCAAAGTGGAACGCAGGATCATCCAGATACTTGGCTGGTCCTTCGTAGCCACAGCTTGGGCACCTGACAGTGGGTTCCTTCTCCTCTATTACCAGTCTGGAGCGCTCCATGATAGTTCCTTTTGCAAGCAAGCGATAAGAGAACTTTATTTGCTCTAATCCAAGAAATGTTAACTTACCAATTATCAAGTGAACCGTCGTGACTCGCTTAGCATTGTGTCTCTGTGCTTCTTCAAGCACAGTTCTAACTATTTGCTGTGTCACAGAGAACTCGTGCATGTCTAATCAATCATCCACCATCGATAATCGAGCAGGATACATTTCATCGTTCTGGGAAACTACTTCAATAGTGATGGCAAATCCAATGCTTTGATTACTTCATCTACGCCTATGCCATCCCTCACGCAAGCCCTAACGATCTGAAGTTGAGGTTTCACTTTCTTTGCATCATTCTCCAGCTTACCCGGGTCAACTCTCATAGCCTGCGCTAAGTCTATCTTGTTTATCACGACAATGTCAGCTCTGGCAAAAGTTAGAGGATGCTTCAAAACCATGTAAGGGCCTTCAGTTACGCTTATCACGACAATTCTCTTGGAGGATCCAAGAGGAAAATCAGAGGGACAAATTAGGTTACCAACATTTTCGATGATGATTAGGTTAATCTTATCTAGATCCATTTCCATTAGCGCTTTCCTTACCAAGTTCGCATCCAGATGACATTCCTTACCGGTGTTGATCTGAATGCTTTCAACGCCGTGCCTCCCAATCAAATCCGCGTCGATCGTCGTATTCAGATCTCCATCCAGCGCAGCCACCTTGTATTTTGCTTTTATCCTTTGCACGATCTGTTCTATGAGAGTGGTCTTTCCAGACCCCACCGATCCCATCACGTCAATTGCCACCACTCCATGCTCGCTCAATAGCTTCTTGTTCTCTTCAGCTATCCTCTCATTCTCTTTGAGCAGATCCGCATCCAGCTCAATATCAAGTGATTCCCCTTCCTCAGACCTAATGACCTTACGCAACCCAATTCTCACCACTATTAGTTAACTAAATAGACGCGAAGAAATTACCATGAAAAATTACAAGAACACTCCCAAATACCCATCCAAATCGCCATAACAAGGAACCAACAGGAATTGTTGCAGACAGGCAACTACTCAAGCTGTGGCGCCGCGAGCATCTCCTTCCATACATCAAGGGTCTTCTTCGCTTCGCTCTTATCCATCACTTGTATGGCGAAGCCAGCATGTACTATGACGTACTGTCCTACACGTACACGGTCAAGCAGGGCGACGTTAACGGCTCTGACCGTACCGTTGCCGAAGTCCACCTTGGCTGAATCCCCTTTTACTTCCAACACTTTCGCAGGTATTGCTAAGCACATGATAGAATCAAGACCTCCAGCACATATTTAACACTTCTTTCGAGGAAAACGCAAGAACATAAAGTCCTATGCCCGAGCTACATTGCAATCCGATCGGAGGAGTCCATCTAATCTCATCAGGCTTCTCAGTGTGTTAATAGGTCTATTCAAATCAACTTCTTTGGTCTCCAGAACGATCATCACAGATCCTATCCTACTCGAGTATTTTTCAATCTCCATCAGCGACCGCTTAAGGGAATCAAGGTCCAAGTTCCCTTCACCCAATGGATTTCCCTCCGAAACCACACTCCTACCAGGAACATAAACACCATCGGAGTCAGCAAGGTGAATATGAACCACTTTCTCACGCAGCGGCTTCAGGAAACTGCCAAACGGATCTCTCGCATAAGAGTCAATTGAATCCGACTCATAGGACACCAACCCAACGTAATTGTCAGTTCCTACGCCCGCGAACAAAGGGCGTGAATTCTTCACAGCGGCGAACTCTCTTAGAGTCTTGTGAGTTATCCAGAGATGACAAAAATCGATGGTGACTCCGAGGCTCTTCGAGTCAATATCCCTAACAATCTTAAGGAAATCCTGAGGGAAGACACCTATCAGCGGCGAGTACCCCGTAGCCATCTCTTCCAAGGGGTATGGAACATTCTCGATTGAAATGGTTACACCTTTTCCTTCTGCCAAGCTAATGATATCGTTTAGGGATCCCTCGACCCTGTTCAAAGTTATCTCTTTCAAAGCAGGGACCTTGAACCCCTTATCCATAATCCTGAGAATACCACCGAGGTGGGTGTTCACAATCTGCGCTCCAATATGCTCTGCCAGTTCAACACATTCCTTGACGCATTCGACTGTCCTTCTTCTAACATCACTTGATTCTGATGCCAGCGTGAACTCTTCAATAGGTGTGTACGGCGCGTGAACCGAGAATAACGTTTCCACCCCCTCACTCTCAAGTTCCTTTTTTATGGCTAGCGCTGTCGAAACTTGAGAGTTGAAAACACCCGTTGAAAGGGAGTCTTTCCTTTGCAGCGCCTCAAAACCTATTGATGAGCTTGCCGTGCTCCGAAGATAACTCTTTGAGATGGCAACCCGGGCTTCGACATCGCTTCTGCTTGGCAGCCAGATCGGATGCGATGGAACAAACAAGCAGCGCAACCCCACCTTGTGTCTCCCTTAAATAGATCCTCTTCCTAGTCGATCAGCTTTCTCATACCTATGTTTCTAGGTGTAACCGGCGGAGATTGCCTGACCAAATGAGAGACCCCCATCACCTGGTGGTATAGACCATTGCTCATAGAACTTCAAGCCATGCGAAGTCACGATCTTTCGAATAAACGAAGAGATATGATTATTATATGCAACTCCACCTGTGAAACCGATGTTCTCGACGCCCAGCCGATCAGCCTCGTGCACTGCCACCTCAGCGAGGCTTCTAGCGATGTACGACTGTGTTGAGTACGCAAGATCTTGAACCGTTTCCTTCTCAACGCTGTTCAGGGCAGCCAAGGCTAGACTACTAGTCTTAATGACGTTTCCACTCATGATTTCTGGCTCAAGCGCAAGCTTGTCTTCTCCATGCAACGCAACTGATTCAAGCTTCATAGCCGGTTCGCCCTCATAGGTTCTCTCATAGCACACGCCCAGAACTGACGAAATAGCATCTAAGACTCTTCCACAGCTCGATGTCAACGGGTTTCTACTCGACTTCAGTTGCTTCATCACAACATCCACCTCAACTCTACCATACGGGAAATGCGAGCTACGCGATTCGAGGAGACGCTCAGCAACATCAGGGTACTCGTGGAGCAAGCCAGCGACCATCCTGAGAGGATAAATCGCCGCCAAATCACCGCCCGGCATTGGCTGCTCCTGCAGGTGGCCTAATCTCTCGAAGGTTCGACCATAATCCGCGCAGAAGAGCAACTCACCACCCCAGAGAACCCCATCACTCCCATATCCAACTCCATCACACGAGATCCCAATCATTTCAGGAATTGCATGCTCAGCCATAAGCGCCCTCACATGTGCGCTGTGATGCTGAATCTGGATGACCTCAACACCAAACCTCTCCCCGAACTCCCTAGCCAGCGTCGTAGTCGCGAATCTCGGGTGCAGATCACACGCTACCAGTTCAACTCTCGCATTAGTCAAATCCACAACGTGCTCCGTGGCCTCCTTAAGAAACAAGTACGTCTCATACTTCTCAACATCTCCAATATGCTGTGAAATGAAAGCCCTGTCACCCAATAGAAGACACGACGTGACGTTGTACTCTCCTCCCAACGCCAAGGTGCAGAACTTCGCCTTCTTGCTCAGCAGAATAGGCGCAGGTGCATATCCCCTGGACCTTCTGATGATGCTTTGGTTGCCAGCGGGCGAAACTCGGACAACGGAGTCATCGCACCTTTGAGCTATTCTTCTGTTATGGACAAGAAAGTAATCAACGGGCTTTCCACCTAGTTCCTTGATTGCCTTTTCATTATCAATCAGTATGGGTTCACCAGGAGGATTGGCGCTAGTCATAACAAAAGCTGGCTCTCTAACGTGATCGAAGAGCATCAGATGTAATCCTGTATACGGTAACATAACTCCAACATTATGCAACCCAGGAGCGACAAGATCAGAAAGACCGTAACCCTCAGATTTATTCAAGAGAACTATCGGCCTCACAGGCGACGTAAGAAGCCTCTCCTCTTCGTCGCTCACCACCGCAAAACCTCTTACTGCCTCCATGTCCCGCGCCATTATGGCGAAAGGTTTCTGAGAACGATGCTTCACAGCCCTAAGCCGCGCAATGGGCTCAGACTCCAACGTGGATGTAGCGACGTGGAAGCCGCCATTACCCTTAATCGCTAGAATGTACCCTTCCTCGATGAGTTCTCCGGCCCTTCTTATGGGGTCGTCGCATTCAATCTTGCTTCCATCCCTCTCAAGCAACTGCACCCTCGGCCCACACTTGCTACACGCAATCGTCTGAGCATGAAACCTTCTATCCCCTGGATCAGTATACTCACTTCTACACTCATCACACATCTCGAAATCTTTCATAGTCGTATTCGGCCTATCATAAGGCAACCCCAGGATCGTTGTGTATCTCGGACCACAATTTGTGCACGTCGTGAAAAAGTAATCGCGTCTCCTATCACCCGAATCCCTCAATTCCCTCGCGCAATCATCACAGATCGCGACATCAGGCGGAATGACGGATCCCGAGTGCTCTCTTTCAGCTGAACTCTCGCTAATAGAAAATTCCGCGAAGGTTTTTCTGTCAACCTCCAACAGATTAACCTTCACGTCATATATCTGAGCCAGCGGAGGTTTCTTTTCCTGAATCTCTTCCTTGAAGCGCTTAACGTCGTCCTCTTCTCCCTCGACTACTATCTCGACCCCCGCATCCCCAAGGTTCCTCACGTACCCAACCAAATCATTCTCGACTGCCAATCGGTATACGAACGGGCGAAAACCCACGCCCTGAACAATACCACTGACAAGAATCTCAGCTCTCATCATAGAATTTGGGAGACACCTCGAGACTCACAAGAGTCAATAATGGTATGATTATGATTCATCTGATTAACTCACGTGTGTAGACCATCGAGCACAAACGGAGCCAATCTTTCTCTCACAATGGCTTGCCTCCAGATCATAACTACTTTGCTGATCATTCCATAATAGCCATCTGCGGATAAGCTGACCTAGCTAATCAATCCCAAAGATATGTCTGACAAAGTGGCCTCAACAGCGTCACTGCAAGTCACAGCAATTGATCGATGACTCTTGACCTAACATCACTGGCGACCACACAGGTCTTACCACGCGCTTTCAATCCCTCCGACACCAACTCAACTTCTCCCAGAACCGTTCTCAAATCAAGCCACGAAGAAACATATAGTTCCCAGCCCTCATCATCCACCCCACACCGCGCATAACTAAGTTTTCCTGGAATACTCTCCAAGCCAGATAGCGTGGCTACCTCCACTCTAAACTCGAAGACGCCCTGACCCGTCACGTCAACCAACTGAGCGATCGAAATACGATGAGCATCCAACTCCATCCCAGCCACACCCAATTCAGCATCCAAATTCCAAATCCACACTGCACGACTAACTGAGCCTGGCAGAATATAAAAGTGTTTGACAGGACGTTCTTACCCGAAGAGAACACCGAAGATACGAACAGATCAACCGAACCACGAGTAGAGAATTGTCGTAACTATCCGAACAAAAGCGTCAAATGACCATGTTTGCAAGCAACGTCTCACTCGGCCACCCACAAAAGCGTCGAACACCTCATCAACCTAATCGACACCCCAGGCCACATAGACTTCTCAAGCGCAGTCACCTGATCCCTTAGAGCCGTAGACGGCGCACTCCTAGTCGTCGACACCGTTAAAGGACTAATGACTCAAGTATCGATCCTCTTTTCACCTTGAAAGTTAGCTTGTTAACTGCCAAAACATTACCTTCGTGGGTCTTTGTGAGTTCATCGACCTACATTGTGGTTTTCAGTGTTCCTCCCACCCTGCAAGCAAATACGAAGCTGGTTCGGTATGCTCACGAAACAGACAACCAATGTTCAAGCGATTTTCAGGTTCCTAGTAATCTTACACTTCTGTGAGTATCATACAGACTGGTATCATACAGACTGCATACTGCAGAAGTGATCTACATAGCCGCGAACGAAATGATCAGGTGAATTATCTCAAGCGTTAACATAAGCATATAATTAGGACTGCCTGCTTCAGAGTTTGCTTCTGTCAGGATGCTTGATTCTAAGACGATAGATGATAAATGCTTCTATCAGCATAGTAACGTTTATAACGATAGAAGCATTCCATTAGAGTAGCAAGATACCGAAAGGACAGAAGAATGGTCCTGCTTCCATATGGCACTAGAATACGAACTCGGACCACTTGAACTCGCAATAATGCAACTCATGTGGAGAAATCCCTCTCAAACCGTTCGCGAGATCTGCACCGAGC
>JAHPYV010000191.1:1919-5328 GCA_019058495.1 Promethearchaeati archaeon | reverse complement strand
TATCCGACGGTTGGATCCTTCGTCTAATGAATCGGCAGGCATTTCTTCCACACTCCCAAGTTTCTCATTGGTCACACATTCTCATCTAGGCGGGACAGTGTTATATTATCAGCGACAGGGAATTAGATATTTCTCAGTTTTCTACTTATGTTAGAAGCCGAGTACACTGTGCTAGCAAGTATAAATACGGATGCGACTTCTTAATAAAGAGGAAATGGCGAGAACTTGCATTCAGACAATACTGTTTTCTGTGGTTTAATTAGGAAGATGACGAATTCCGCGAACGCTCTTAATCGTCAAAGGAATGAATAGCCCGAAGGTGAACGGCGAGAATGTCTTCGCAAGCAACGAAAGTCGCGAATCCTCATTTCTCAATATTGGCTCTGATTTCTTTCACAGCATCATTTGCGGTAGCCAGAGTCTTCACCACGTTGAGTCCCAGCGTCGTTATTCTGGTCGGCAACGGCATCCATATACACCATTTCTGGTACGGCCTAGCATTGCTTGCGATAGGTGGCTGGCTTGGAATTATTAATCAGACCCAGAGTGTTGACCAATTGGCTGCAATCCTCTACGGTGCGGGCGCAGGTCTAATAGCAGACGAGTTCGGACTCTTACTCACCTTCGGAGACTACTGGAACACACTGACGTACACGATTGTGGGTATGTTACTCGCATTTGCGTTTCTAGCTCTATTACTGATGAAGCATCGAGGAGCCATTCGCGCACAGTTCGGAAAACTGACGAGGATTGATGCCGTCCTCTATTGCGGCGTCTTTGTCGCAATGGTCTCAGTGGCGTTTCTCACAACAACCGACAACTTGGCAATCATCATTGTTACCAGTGTGCTAACAATCGCGGCGCTCGGAATGATTGTTTTCTACGTCATTTGCAAACTGAGTTTGAGAAACAAGAAGAAGATAGAGTCAGTTGGAGGCAAGGGAGAATAGGGGTCAGCTCTGCCGAGTGAGTGTCAACGTCCTGAATATTGTCGGCACCATTTAATGCGTCCAGCAATTTCTGTGCTTGACTTTCGCCCAACACTAGATCTCAAGAGTAACGCTTGCGGATATGCTCACCGAACATGATCACTTTTAAATGAATGCCATGAACAAGTTGAGAAATATCTGGTGCAAGGCTGGCGGTACTATGCGTGTCAGAGCACTCGGATTGCACATAACTTACCGCTGCAATGCCCGTTGTCAGCACTGTGCGTACCACTGCGGACCAGAAGCCAGAGGCGTCATGAAGGTCAGTGAAGCCAAGAAATACTTGCGTCAAGCCTCGAAGCAAGATGTCGATATGCTTTGCATAAGTGGCGGAGAACCGATGCTATACCCTCGCCTAGTTACGCAAATTGCTGAAGAGGCGAGAAATCAGAAAATGCAAAGTATCTGGCTATTCACAAATTCATTTTGGGCAACAGACCAGAAGATCGCCGAGAATAGACTTACCAAACTGAAGAAAGCAGGCATCACAAGACTATGCACGAGCGCAGACGGTTTTCACAGACCATTTATCTCCACCGACAATGTCAAGAACGCAATTACCGCCGCTCAAAAGTTTGGTTTGGAAGTGGTCCTGGATACTCGTTACTTGGGCATAACACTTCAAGAAGACAATCCAGAGAACAAAGCCACGATCCAAGTATTGGAACAACTCGGAGACCTTGTAAACGTGGAAGACTGGCGAGGCTCGCCTCTCTATGTCGGACGCGCGGCAGAAGTCTTGGCGCCAAGACTAATCGACGAACCCTATTTGCTCGGCGGGGCCTGCATGGGTCCATGGGCTGGTGGCGACTGGAAACATCCAACTGGAGTAGACGTGGACTCGTATGGAGAGGTCACTCTTTGCCCAGGCATAAGCATTGGAAATGCGAGAGGACTACCTCTGAGCGAGATACTATCTACCTATAGTGCGAAAAGGCACCCGATTATTCGCGAGCTCTCAGTTCGGGGACCTGAAGGCTTGGCAGACATGGCCCAGCAAATAGGGTTTGAGCGGCAATCAAACTACGTCAGTGCTTGTCATTTGTGCTATGATTCACGCAGGTTTCTCCGCTCAACATATCCTAAGGAACTGAGTCCTTCCCCTTGCTACGAAGATCCTTGTTAACGTTTTTTCAATCGAGGTTGTCTGGCTCCGCAATACGGACATTCTTCGGACGCTATAGAGATCTGTTTCTTGCATTTGACACATATTCTCATGAATGATTTCGGTGTCTCGGTGTTCTGTACTGGCTTGTGATAAGTTCCTGTAGCGACCTCATGTGCAACGAGTTGGACATTGCCACAATTTGGACAAACATGAGCGTCACAAAGAATACCGCCTTCTTCCAATTCAGATGTGAGAGCTACCACAGCCAAGATAATCGCTGATACTAGCGCTATTAAGAAACCAAAAAACCACAGTATCCCGAACAATACTGCCACCGCCACCAACGCAATTGCTACCGAAAAACTTGTTCCACCAGTCCCGAGCCTAACCAGCCCAGAATATTGCATCCTTCTATTGCAGCTATGACATTTGACTGAAGAACGTGTTTCAATGTCTTTTCTCTCCAGCCTATTTTCCCTCCCCATAGGTTCTCAGACCGATTAGACCTCCATCAAATACATGTCGATGTGTTCTTAGGAAGGCTGTTTTGCCCCACAGGATTGACATTCTTCAGAAGCTAGCGGAATTCTTTGTCCGCATTTGACGCATCTCTTCTGAGTGAAAGACCTCAAATCTCTGGTATTTCCTTTGATGTGTTTAGGGACATGGTCGTTGACTTGGTTATAGACGTCATTGTCTTCATCTGCGCGCAGTTCCACGGTTTGACACTGAGGGCATGTGTAAACATCTAAAGGCAGAGCCAAGAACCGGTATTGACGAAACTCCACTGAGCCGATTGTAAATGGGGCCCATCCCATATACTCCATCTCGGTGCCGCAATCGCGACACTTCAATGAATGAGTCTCTTCCAAATCATGGTTATTCATAGATCCATACTCCTCTTTGATTCTACCTTTCACTTCGTGATGGTTGCTTTGAATCGCAGAACGGGCACTCTTCCGATGCAATGGGAATACTTTTTCGGCATTTTACGCAAGTTTTGAGGAACTGTTTTGGTGTGTCAGTGTTCTGTTCTGGTTTATGGAATTCTCTCCCTGGTTCTGGATAGAACAATTCGAGTTTTCGACACTGCGGACATACGTATACATCAAGTTGCATGATGTCTTTTCCCCATCCCTCCGATCTCCCAAATAACGGTGACAACATGCCTGTTGCGAATGGAATCGTACCCAAAGGCTGCATGTCAACTTTGCATTTATCGCACCTCAATGAAGGGCGCCCTCCATAGTCCTCTTCAGAGTCGTGGTTTTTAAGAATAACACACACCGGTGGGACAAACAGAATGCTGATT
>JAHPYV010000191.1:0-1909 GCA_019058495.1 Promethearchaeati archaeon | reverse complement strand
TCGTGTTTATTCAGAATACCACTCTCCTGTCGATCTACCTCTTGCCTGATGATGGTTGCTTCGATCCACAAAAAGAGCATTCTTTTGAAGCAATAAGAATCTCTTTTCTGCATTTTGCACACTTCTTTAGGAAGGACCTCTGAGTTGCATTCTTTCTTTGAAGATCTTCGTAACGCTTTTGGGTATCTTGTGTCCCAAAGAATTCCACACTTTTGCACTTGGGACACACATAAACATCGAATGATAGAGTATCTTCGCCAATTTCACCCATACCACTGAGGATACTGCCCAGGCCGCCTATTCTAAATGGAATCCTTCCTAGAGACTGCATCCCCATTCCACAGTTGCGGCACTTGATCGAAACAGTCAGCTCCGAATCATCTCCGACCAAGGTCATCCCCCTTCTCATTACGCGATCAGAATCCGCATGCAATGCAATCGCGACAGATGAATCTCCTACTGAGACCTCATCCGCTGACAAAGAAGTATCTCATTGTTCTACAAGATAAAGACTTCAGGTCGCTTGGTAACATACCTTCAGTCAAACTCGTTTTGTGAGCGCAGTAGAAATCATATTATTATAAATAACCCTGATAGCAATAGTGACGGTCATGGAAAACATAAAAGAGATCAAGTCAAACGAACTGAATCCAAAGAAGTTCATAGAAGAGAAAGTCCAAGAGATCGCATCCACAGTAGGGGAAGGAATTGCTATCAACGCACTATCAGGCGGCGTTGACTCCTCAACTTGCACCATGCTATGCCACAAGGCCTTAGGTGATCGACTGAAAACTTACTTCATAGAAAACGGCTTGATGAGAGAAGGAGAACCACAGCAAGTCGTCTCAACCTTCGAGAAAATGGGGGTACACGTGGAACTAGTAGATGCGAAAGACCAATTCTTCGCAGCTCTGAAAGACGTAAGGGATCCAGAAGAGAAGAGGGAAGCAATCACCAGCACATTCTACAAAGATGTATTCAGCAAGATCGTGAAAGAAAGCGGGGCGCAATTCCTCGTTCAAGGTACGAACTACACAGACGTAGAGGAGACAGTGGCGAAAATCAAGAGACAACACAATGTCCTTGAACAGCTTGGCATTGACACGCAGAAAGAGTTCGGGTACAAGGTTATTGAACCCATAATTCAACTCAGAAAAGACGGTGTGAGACTTGTAGCCAAGAAACTGGGGCTTCCCGAGTCAATATGGAACAGAATGCCATTCCCAGGACCCGCCTTAGCTGCGAGAGTAATAGGAGAAGTCACGGCAGAGAGAATAGAGATCGTAAGGAAGGCGACGCAGATCGTGGAGGAAGAGTTAGGTGGAACTTGGGCATTCCAGTACTTCGCGATTCTGCACGAAGACAGAGTCACAGGAATGAGAGGTGGGAAAAGGGACTTTGGACTGCAGGTCGAGGTCAGGTGCTGGGACAGTATCGATGCAACGACAGCAACCCCAACGGAGCTATCATATAAGAGGCTGGTTAAGCTTGCTGACAAAATAACGAGCGAAGTTCCGGGCGTCGTGAGCGTAACCTACAACGTTGCGAAGAAACCTCCTTCAACTATGGAAGCGGTTTGAAAGAGCGAGGGCCGTCGCCAACAGTGGTGGGCATCTCACGCGACAGCTTATCGAGTAAAAGGCTTGCGCTTCATATTTTCGATCAATATGCTAGTGCTGTTCTTGGAGGAAGGTCTCCCCGGTATCAGGTTGCCGATCCTTGCCAAGGTGTCTTGAAGCTGTTCAAATAGACAAACTTCTCAAAGGGTAGTCTTTCTGGCCTCTGCTTTTCACCCAGCTTCTGCTTCTCTGAAAGAATCGGACTAATTGAACTCGCGTGTTTGCCGACGTTCACGAGTGTGATGACAATCATGTCCTTGGAAATGCCCAATAGCTCTCTTGTCTTGTCC
>JAHPYV010000190.1 GCA_019058495.1 Promethearchaeati archaeon | reverse complement strand
GAAGGATGCAAGAGCAAATACCGTAACATTCGTCTATTATTTCAGACCAAATGATATAATTTGAGCATAAACTTCTCCTTTCTTGCCAATTCGATCTCTGCTCCACTTACCTGCTGGGTAGAGTATGGAACAATCACCCTATGTCATTTTTCCTATATACTTATTTTAAATACCCTTTAATAATACTATATATTGGAATTGAGTCAAGAGAAAAGAGGTTAAAACATCGTTGAATTGGAAAACCGAGTTCATTATTGGGTTAATTGCGGTAGCAATACCATCAGGAATTCTGGGTTGGCTGTTATGGGAGGAAGCAGGTCCAAAAATGTTTATCGCTCTCCTTGCTGCATGTGGGTTATCGCTACTCCTAGTTGGCGGTTTATTACTAATGCTCTTTGCATCATTTAAAAAGAAGGGCATTTAAAGGAGGTAATGTCGATGAAGTGCGAGAACCCAAATTGCCAGAAAGAGATCACACCCGAAACAGAGTTCAGTATAGACTCAGGCAAAATAGGTACCAAGGAAGTTCATCACTACTGCTCAGTAGAGTGCTATAACAAGATGAACCCACTCGACGCTGAACAGCTTCGAAAAGACTTACTCAAAGATATGATGCGAAGAGAGTTGACACTAGCAACCAGAATTACAGAACTAGAAGGGAAAAACGCTGCTCTAGAGAAAGAGAAGTTTGAGCTCAAGCAGCAACTCAAGCAAAAGGGAGAGGCAACCCCCCTCTACGGTATGCTCAAAGATCTCTGGACTACTCTAGACCATTTAAATGGGGCTAACCGAGAATCCGTGTCAACGGAGAAAGTCTATGACGCATACCGGGCATGGTGCATTAACAACAATAAATCTATTCCAACACCACAGACGATTAGACGAAGACTCGTGGAGCTCAATCAGAACGGTTGGGCTCGAAGAATACGTGGGGCAGTAGGAGCATCTGACGTTGAGCTCTGGGTTGCCATCAAAAAGTAACCTAGGCCCAAAGAAAGCAAGACTAGAAGGAGGCATCTAAACAATGGTGGAAACACCAAACTTACAGGCAGCACACACATCAAAACAGATTGAGATCCTGAACATCTTAAAGAAATCCCCTCTCTACCTCATAGGAAATGAGGTCTGGGATATTATCAAACAGGTTTACGATGAGTCGTCACTACCAGACGTTAAAGAATGGCTTCTCGAAAATAAATTCATTATCAAACTAGAGAGAGAGAAAGGGCCTTCCCAAGAGGAAATCGAAAAGATCAAGAAGCGGAGAGGCTGGAAAACAGTCAACAAACTCGCGGTATACTACTTGAACAATATGCTGGAGGACAAGTAGGGATGAAGATCATAGTCCAGATGAAGGGAGATGGTTCAGACTTTCCGAAGAGTCTTTATGGATCGGCTTTTGCTAATTTCATCACACAGCAAAAAGCCATAATACGCAGGCAATTGAAACTGAGAAGGAAAGATGAAATTGAGATCTACATAGATGGAAGCCTAGTAGCAAGGGAGGTTAAAAAGGAGGTTTGAAAGAATGGACGTAATAATAGGTGTTGGCGAAACTGGTTCTGCTCTGAAAGAGCTATTCAAAGAATCAGGTCGAGAATGCTGTGGAGTTGATCTAATACCGGATAGAACCTTTGGTGATCTTGGCGAAACAATACATGGAGTAGACATCATCCACATCTGCCTCTCTTACTCACCAAGCTTCATAAAAGACGTTATTGAGCATCTCCAGAATTACTCAGCGAAGGCAATAGTCATCCATAGTACCGTAAAGCCAGGGACAACTCAAAAACTATATGACGAATTAGTGAATTCCAAAACCACAACCATATTCTATAGTCCTATTCGAGGAGCTCATTCAAGGTTGTTAGAGGATCTTAAACGCTATACTAAATTCTATGCCGGCGTAGGCTTCTATAACGATGACAGGTTCGTAGAGTGTTTCGAAAAGCAGTGTCAAATACCTATTATGAAATGGAGCTCACCACTCGCCCTAGAAGTAGCGAAAAACTTGAGTGACACAGGATTCTACGGCTGGTTAATCATCTACTGGCAAATGGTCGACAAAGTATGTAGAAAACTCGGTCTTGACTTCCAGGAAGTCTCGAGCTTCACCGATGAAATTCACGCATTTTTCAGAAATAGACCAAAAATGTACGTGGACCCCAACGGAATTGAAGGACACTGCATCCTCCAGAACCTCGACTTAATTGAAGACTATCTACCAGAACTAAAACTGATAATAACAATGATCAATGAAGAGACTAAAGGGAGGTTTGAGAAACTTAACAGAAGAAACTCAAGAGATCCTTCTGGGATTCGAAATTCCAACAGGTGAACCAGTGAAAATTCCACTTCGACATACTCTTGTAACAGGGCTCACACAAGAATCTGGGAAGACAACTCTCATCCAAGGGCTCATTGAACGAAGTGGCCTCAGAGCCATAGTTTTCCTCACAAAAAGAGGGGAAAGAGGTTTTGAAAGGAGCTCACAGCTACCAATCTGCTTCCGGGAACATAGTGACTGGCGATTCGTCTCCGCTATCCTGGAGAGTACTCTACATGAGAAAGTGAAGTGGGAGCGAAGCTGGGTAGTAAACGCCTGCCGAGGAACTCATGGTCGACTCCGTGAAGTATCCCAGAACGTAGACAACTTACTTGCGAGTCCTAAGCTGCGAGGAATAGACCGAGGCGTCTTCACGAACCTCCAGGCATACTTTGAACTCGTCTTCGAAGATATGACTTTTAACGAAAACGACTACATAGCAACTATCCATGGACAGAAGATAACGAAGAACCTAGACATCAAACAAGGCGTCAACGTAATGAACCTGGAAGCCCTATCAGACGAGATCCAGACACTCATAATCAGGTCTGTAATGGAGTACGTCCTGGAGAAGGAGTCAAATCTAATCATCGTTGTACCGGAGGCATGGAAATTTCTGCCCCAAGGACGCAATACCCCTGTAAAGTTACTCTTTGAACGCTTCATCCGCCAGGGTGCAGCCATCGGCAACTACTTGGTTTGCGATAGCCAAGACATAGGAGGCATAGAGAAAACAGAGCTCCGGAGCATGTCAAATTGGATCCTCGGCAAACAGAGAGAGGAACATGAGGTAGAACGCACTCTTGACGCTATTCCTCTTGAGAAAAGCCGAAGACCAAAGGCTCTCGACATAATGACTCTCCAAATAGGACACTTCTACGCAACCTATGGAACAGAAGTAAAACTCGTCTACGCCTTACCGTATGGAATACCTGAAGAAATGGGTATCGCCATAGCTCAAGGGAAACTACCTATCGCTAACGCAATTCAAGCATTAAATCATTTAAGAGAAGGATTAACTTGGAATGGATTTAAAGAGGAGGAAGATTATGATTTGTCTTGGAAAGAACCAGTTGAAGTAATAAAGAAACAGGTTCAAGACTTAAAATCGGTAGGAGTAGGAACGCAAGAAACGATTGAGAGAATAGCTAAGAAGATAGATAAAGTCATGTCCGACGTAAAATCTATCCAAGACCAGATGAAGACGACGAAGATAACAAGATCGCCTCTTCAAGTTCCTAGAGACAGTAAGGAAGGAAAGACAGACTTAGAACCGACAAACATAACACTTGAAGAACACCCTCTCGCAATCTACATAACACACAAGGGAGAACGTGAAATCGACATGAATACTGATACAAGAGACGGCCAAATACTCTATACAGCTGTCAAAGATCTTCCATTAGAAGGCTGGTCCTGGACAGACATGATGAACGCACTCGTTGAACATGGTTGGGGCATGGCGAGGACAACACTCGCCAGTAACTTATCAAGTCTCAGGAACCACTCTCTACTTGTGAAAACCAAAGACGGGTACCGCCTACCAAAATTAGTCACCTTTAAGCCAAAAGATAAGAGGTAGATTATGTTATGAAGAATGAGAATCCAGTTGCCATGGAAATCTTTTGTTCAGTACGGAACTCTATACAAGACTACTTCCCAAAAATGCTTCACGCATCAGAGGGAAGAGGCTGGGCTGTCTACGCTTACCTACCAGAGAAACTACATAGGAAATGGATACGCTACATCCAAGGACACGAAGGATTCAAACAAGCGGTAGTCGAGGACCTTAAATCATTCCTAACACATCAATTATTCGAATTTCAATCCTATGTCGAAATCGATTGGTTGCCACAAGGGGCATCAGTTGAGACAGACGGAGAAAATGGGTGCATGGTCTATGTTGACTCTCATGGAATAGATTATGGGTATCAATGCCATAACGTCGACACCCAGGAGCAAGCAACCATCCTTTTTATCGCCCTCGGAGCATACCTGAAACGACTCTACGATGCCTTAGAAGCTTTCGAGACTGGCCGAATCAAATCGGATACCCCTCAACCAGACGATATAATGCGGTGTGAAAGGATGAAAATACCTTTACAGCGTTTTCCGATGAACTGTGCTAATGAATTCTATCAGTGTTGTCTAAACAGAGACTACTTCAACTGCAATACCTGTATTCGGAATCCGAGATCCTCAAGGTATCCACGAACAGAAAATGAATGGAAGAAATACTCTGACAAATTCAAGGAGGAGAACTAGCTTGGGTAAAACCCTATATGAACGAGCAGGAATCAAAGTCTGGGAATTTAAAGAAGAGAGTATCCCAGCAGGACTAAACCGATCAATTCTCGAAATCACTGATGACGGAGAATTCACAGGAGAACGATCATCTATCCATGTAACACCAGACCAACTTCTAGCTCTTATCTACTACTTCGAAGCAAACAAAGATAAACTAGGAGAGAAGATAAATCTAACCAACAACGTGATTTCATCAATGTTAACGGAATCCACACTTTTCTAAAGAGCCTAGGATCCAAAAAAATAAAACCATGTGTTTATGCGGTTCTCCATCTCTCCGTCGACGGAGACGTCTTTTTTAGTTTGGAAACCAGAGTTTTGACAGCTTAATGCTGATCGATTGACAGCTGGATCCACTTCTCGAGGCTGCCCTGGAGACGTCAGAAAACCAGTTAAAAATGGCTAGAAGTAGGTGTTTCGAGTCGAAAAGAGTAGGGGGGAATGGCAATTAATTGCTACCTGTGGAAACCAGATTTCCCCACTCTTGGAAACCCCTTACAGTCTCCAGGACAAACTTGTCGAAGGCTGCTCTTGCATCTTGTATCGTAGACGACGAATCTAATATCTTTGCGACTTCCCGGAACATGGCGAACCTGGAAGGGTTAAACGTAACGTCAGACGTACTCTCACCTCCATGGTACATAGGCGCTAGGCGATTTAACTTCCAAGAGAGACATTAGTAAAAGTAATCGTTCTCGATCGAGAGAATAAGGCGATATAT
>JAHPYV010000189.1 GCA_019058495.1 Promethearchaeati archaeon | reverse complement strand
AGTCCGATCCTTTCAGCTCTTTCAGCAGATATTGGCTGACCCGTGAAGGCGATCTCTTTCGCTATGCCTAATCCTACGAGCTTTGGGAGCTTTTGTGCTCCGCCCACATCTGGTATTATGCCCAGGCACACCTCTGGGAGACTGAGTTCACAATCGTCTGATGCGATTCTGAAGTCGCACGCCAATGCCAGCTCCAGTCCCATTCCCGTGGCCAACTTATTGATTGCGGCAACGCTTGGTTTCTCCATGTCCTCCAATACACTGAACGTCTCCTGCGCAAAACGAATGACCTTAGCAGGGTCTTGCCGGTTCAAGGAGAACCAATCTTGAAAAGCATTCAAGTCAAGACCTGACGAGAAAACTGGACCTGCGCCTGTGACGATGACTCCTAGGCAATCTGAATCTTCACTGACTTTCTCCAGCGCGGATTTAAGATCTGATGTCAGATCTTGGTTGAAGGCGTTTCGCCTCTCAGCCCTATCCAGAATAACTTTGGTTATCCCGTCCTTCTTCTCGATTGAGACAAGTGGACTCATGTTGACATTTCACTCTCCCAACAAGCTTCGAGACCTAGAAGAATCCAACTAATATAAAAATGGTGAAGGAGGTATTGCGATGAGAACCTGATGTCGCCAAGTAGACACCCAGCAAGTGCGAATAGTGAAGAATTATAAGGTCGGTCACCCACGGCTAAAGCTTGTGGACTTGCAACTCGGGGTTGTTTGACGCGGTCTTCTCAAACCCTTCACCTTGCCAAACGCGCCTACAGACGGAGGCGCTCCCCTCAGGAATCTGGCCCGCGCTCGAAACGTGTGTGCTCGATGTCTGGGCCGCCCTGAGGGCGATGTTCAGGCTCGCCGCGCGGTCACGGTTCGCATCATAGCCACATGCCCTGCACTTGAAGTATGCGTAGCCAACCCAATTCGCTCTGCCCGTGTGCCCGCAGTATGGGCATGCTTGGGAGGTGTACCTGGGGTCAACCTCAACCAGCGCCACGCCATGCCTCTGAGCCACATGTTTGAGAGCGTGCCTCAAGAAGCCGTAGGGGATGCGGTTTACCTTCCTCCTGCTCCCAGCACTCCATTCGCCCCGCCTCTTCCTGAGGTGCCTAAGCTTCTCGATGGCGACGCTAGCCTCAAGCACCTGAGCTTGGTGTACGATCTGGTTAGCTATATTCCAGATGCTCGTCCGCACATAGTTCCTCTGCCTCATGCCAAGTCGTTTAAGCTTCAGTCCAGCCTTGCTCCTCGACGAGGTGTCCCTTAGCTGCTGGAGCGCGGCCCTCCTCCTCTCGAACAGGAACTGCTTGCTCGAGACTTCTTTCCCGTAGTAATTTTGCTTCAAGGCCCCGTTCAGGCTTACTGCGGAGGTGGCGATTCTTGAGCTATTCACATCCACTCCCAGCCAGTTGCACCTCACAGGAGGCACTGGCATGTCTCTTGAGATGGCGACGAGGAGCCTCATGTTCCTCTTCATGATGATGCTGGTGAGCTTCCAGCCCTGTGAGAAATGTGCTTGGAGGCGTTGGTAGGCGCCGTCCCTGCTCACCAGCAAGGCGATTCTCTTGGTTGCGGCTCTCAGAGTCAAGACGGGGTTTCCTCTCTTGGTCTCCTTGAAACTGAATAGTCGCGCATCGAAGCGGACGACGCATCCCTCCACTCCTTTGCCTGAGGTTTTCCTTATGCTCTAGGCGTGGCTCGTAGCCTCGATGACGAACTCGGATGCTAAACGATGATGCCCGTCTCTGAGCATCCGGTAGGTCTTGCTGTGGAGTTGGCCTCTGCTCTTGACGCCGTCAAGGCAGCTTAGGGTCTCCCTCACAATGCCGAGGTAACTGCCATAAGTTTCCCTGAGAATTCTACTCTTTGTCCTGGTTGGTTCGAGGAGGTTTAGAGGCAGGCACTTCCTCATGGGATCCCTAAAGGATGTTAGGAGGCAAGGTATTTAAGGCGCCCAACCACAATCCAGATTTGAAGAGTGTGGGCTTCCTCGCACGGAGGTCGTGAATATTATCAGTTGTATAATCTGAATATGCAGTCTTATTATGATGCCTTAGATATTCTCTTTCTGCAGCTCCTCGCGTGGTTGAGAAGAATGGAATCAAAAATCGTAAAGATTGAAGGCCCCAAAGGCTCTAACCTAATCCTTGGGCAGTCCCATTTCATCAAGACCGTAGAGGATATACATGAAGCCATTGTCAACACCGTTCCAGGTGCGAAGTTCGGTGTGGCTTTCTGCGAGTCGAGTGGCCCCTGCCTCGTGAGATCCTCGGGAACTGATGATGAACTTCGAAGATTTGCTGCAGACACAGCCTATAGACTTGGCTGCGGGCATTGCTTCTTAGTCGTCATGCGTGACATGTATCCAATCAACGTCATGAGCAGGATAAAGGAAGTCCCAGAAGTCTGTGGAATATTCTGCGCCACGTCAAACCCGGTGGAGGTGATCACCACCGAAACGGATCAGGGCAGAGGAATATTAGGCGTTATAGACGGGTATAAGTCCAAGGGGATTGAAACTGAAAAAGACATCAAGGAACGAAAGGAGTTGCTACGGAAAATCGGTTACAAATCCTAGTGCGACCGACTTTAATCAAGTATCACCATCCTTTTTCCTTGGCTTCTTCAAGTGTGCTCAAGAGTTCAATGATCTGCTCCTTTGCCTCATCCACACTTCCTAGGTGGACCTCCCTGAGGTCATTGATGACATTCTTGATTTTCTTCGTTTTCATCAGGGTTTTGGCAACAACTAGGTATCCGCTATCCTCAAAACCCTTCGTCTGTGCTTTATCGATAAGTGATAGTTGACTCTCCAAGGTCTCAATGTCTTCAACTGATCCCAACGCACTTCGCACGGTTGCTCCCATCATCAAGTCATATGAATATCTTCTATAGTCTACTTTGTGAGCTTCACCAAGAGAGAACAAGGGCGTGAAGTTGATGACGGCTTTAGTGAACTCGTCCGCGGCTGAAATCGCCTTCTCCTTTATAGCATCAGTTCTCTTGTCAATTTCGACTAAACAGGCGGCGGACGCTAAGAGATCCTGACCAGCCCGATGGTGAAGTACTGACTTCACATCAACTGCAAGCGGCCCAGAATCTACATTGTGAGCCAAATCGGATAGCTCTTCGATTGCTAATGAATAAATTGAGCTGGCTTCGCTGAACATTTCTGACGCACCTTGGAAGTCATGAGCCCTAAGGGCCTTGTAGGCAGTACTTTCAATTTCAACGGGGTTCTTTCCTGTTGCTACGAGTACGCCTTTCATTAGAGCTTTGTCTGATTCAGATGTGCTTTTCTCACCTCGAAGCGCTTGGGAAGCTGCCCCATAACAAGCTGCTATGAAACCTCGCAAACTCTTGTCGTTTACTTTCTCAAGGGCCTCTGCAGCGCTCAAGTAGAAATCTCCTGCATGGGAGATTACGCCCATATTACTGAGAAAGTTAGCAACGATAAGATAGAGGTTGCCGGCCTCATACCAGAGTTCTAGCTCTCCAAACTTTCGAGCGCCTTCAAGAATCGCAGATTCAGCGCCTGCTAAGCCTCTGACCTTGCTCATCGAATCACTGTACTCGACATATGCATCAAAAGCCTTTCTGTACTTGCCTTGCGCAATTAGTTCTCTTGCCTTGTTACGTAGCTCATTCAGCTTCTGTTTCGCAAGAAGTCGCTGTGCCTCGCCTTTGTCAAAAGAGTCAGCCTGTTGATCACGGTCTCCTGCGCCTTTCTCATCATTCTTGCTATGGTTATTATTCACTGCGTGTGGCAAGTCGAGATACCTCCATCCCATCCCGAGATCGAAGAGGATTCTGCGAAGTCAGTCTTCTCCCCGATTGCACTATCAATGCAAGTATCCTGCCCGAGCTTCCGTGCCACTCATTCCTGTCCTGTTGGCGCCGTATATCACGTAAGCTTCAACATCTTCTTCTGTAAGCTCAAGCGAGATCCTTTCTGCCAACTTTCGAGCTCTGCTCAGCATGATGGAGACAACCCCATCGTACTTAGAGGGTGATACTAGCTTGACGGCAGCGAGGGAAACCTTCTCAGCATCAGATAAGTTGCATGAGTAGTTGATGATAATGTCTTTCGCTACTGCAACCTTAAATTTGTCATCATACCTCTGAGCCAGATCTCTTACCAGTTCGTTCAGAGAGCCCATGGTCGCGGTAAGCTCGAGTTGGCCCAGCAACTCTGATATGAAGCTTCTAACCATGTGATAGCTTAGGTCTCCGATCCCGTTTGTCTTTCTCATCTCATCTACTATTGCGGGATTCAGAGCGACGATACTGTCATCAGAGAGAGAATCGGGAATTAGAATACTGTTGTCGTCTTTCGGCAAGCTTAGGACGGACCTCACATATCTGATAGCATCGATGTACTCCTTCCTGCTTACAATTATGCGTATATCGCGAAGCATTTTGATCAGTGTTGACATTTCATGTTCGTCGAGCACTTCCCTCAGCTCTTCGATGGGGATGAACTGTTTGTTGCAGGAAGCTTCATACAACATGTACACTATTGTAAATACGAGGCCTTCAGCGCGCAAAAGTGGTCCCTTACCTCCTAATGGGTTCTTGTGCCATTCTACTATCTGCTTACGATCTGCTTTAAAGGTTTCCAACATGAGCTCGAATTATTGAGACAATCGCAACCAAAATCGCAGTACATTCTATATTAACGACTCCGAAGACAAAGATAATTGGTTGAGGCATTTCATTTCGCGTATTTCGGGCCACTAGAGCGATTAGCGCTTGATCAGTGAAGATCTACCCAGATATTACTCTCTTCGCCTTCGGACGTTCTTGTCGCGCCAAGGCTTCAGATGGCCTTCAACCTCACTGGCCTTGGATCACAAGTGCATTGCAGAAGATGTCCTATGAACTCCACACAAAAGCCCCGACTCTTCTTCCGTGTCCATTAACCAGTCAATTGAAGGAACAAAGCTGGAGGAGGAGAAAACTTCTGACTCCTATCCCTAACCTTTAATAAGAAGTTATTCGTAATAATCACCAAAGTTATTTATTTGGGAGAAGATGAATAATGGCTGAAGCAGTAAAGCAATTCTTTGTTGGATTCATACACCCACGCACGTGGCTCGCAGCAATCTTGGGACTAGTAGTAGCAACAATCGGAGCGGTCGCCATAGGCGGATACTTAACTGATTTCTTTTCTACGATAGTTAGCGGGATTAGCGGCGGAACGCTAAGCACGGTGACATCCTACCTCAGTGGAGTCGGTTTTGGATCGTTTTCCGCCATGTTGTTTGTCTACGAGTACTTAATCGCTGGAACTGCCCTTCCGCTGGTCATTTTGCTTATCGGTGCGATCGTTGCGGGCTTGATCTTTGGCTTGCTATCGAAGA
>JAHPYV010000188.1 GCA_019058495.1 Promethearchaeati archaeon | reverse complement strand
GGATAGCTCTCTATTATCTTGCTTTCTCTAAGCAACCTTAATGTTTCTAGCCTCATCGATCGCCTTTGATCTCTGCTGCAGGTTTCTCAGGCTTTCCCCGCAGGCTTTCCACTCAATATAGTCGTCCCACTCCTCGAAGTTTTCCTGACCCTCCCCGCCCTTGATTTTTTTCTCAAACTCCTTGAAGGTGCACTGATATTTCTTTTCGAAGAGTTTCAGTTTCTCCTTCGTTAGAGTTGTTTCCGTAATGACTTTGAGCTTCTCGTATTCTTTTATCTCGTCCTTCGATACAACGATGTCCATCTCCGCAAAGCACCTCACCTTAACTCAAGCGTCAATCTACTAAAAAACTTATCTAGGTGAGCCAGACAAGGTTAAGGATCTCGACAATCTGGGATGCAAGAACATTCTTAGCCATGCATGACGAGATATTAAGAAGGAGCGAGTGTATTGGGCATCCTCGCGAATTATCGGTGGAGAGGATTTAGTATGTTTTCGAATTCCTTTTGGGTTTTCCTAGTCTACTCTGTATTCTATGTTTTCTAGGTTTTGCATAGTGATCTGAGAATAGCCTCTCAGGTCTCTTTCAGTCGGCTCCTCCTTGAACTCGATTTCTTGGATAGGTGCATCGAAGACCGCGTATTCATCATCGCCGCATTCGACTAGGAGATTGCCGAAGCCCCCTTCTCCATAGTGAACAACTCTATTCTCTCTGAAAAACACTCTCTTGTCCCTTGATATGTAGTGTTTTGCGACTTCTCTGAGGAAGTCGATGTATTTATCGGCAATCTGTTGTTCATGGCGGTGAACAAACTCTCTTGTTTCCTCACATAGCTTCTTGAGGTCTACCATACTGACCACTTCGTAACTCACCTGCATCTCAATGTCAGCTACTCACTGTTGAAACAGTGAGCTTGTAGCTGGGCTCCGCCGGTGTTCCCCTGCACTCGCGCGAGGAGGCTCGACATTTGGTCGACCTCTGTCACGTTCAGGGGACAAGATGGTCACGGCGTGAGCAAGCGGTTTCGCTTCTTGGTTTACGCGAGCTCGACTACTTCTCTCTTGGGGGCTTTAAGAATTTCGCTAAGAAACCGTCCGAGCAACTTGCTGGCGTTGAGTATCTCTATCTCAACTATTCTTCCTTTCTTGTCATAGTTCACTACTATCTGTTCATGCTCCTCTGCGTGATGTACTTGCTCATTCTCCAACAGTATGTCTAATGTGTCTCCTTCTCGGTCATACTTCATTCTCATTCGTATCTTCTCCTTTCGCCTGGATAGACTGTAACGACGATAATTCTCTCCTCGGTTTCCTCGTACACTACCGTTTCCAGAAATGTGGAAATCCATGGAGGACCGCTTTTCTATTCGGTGCGTTGGCAGCCCGCTCAGTCCCGCCTGCTCCCCCAGCCTTTGGCTCTCCGGGGGCGTACAGGTAGTTGACCATTACGACGTAGGCGCTATGAGGGGCAACAATATCAGTAGTCGCATTCACACCAAAATCGATCCTGTTGTGGTAGTACATTTCCGAGACTTGACCATACTCTCGTGTGGCGTCGATGTGATGATGCCTGTGCTCCTCTCTGCAATCCATAACGTCTCACTCTATTCTCCTTATTCTGTATCTTGAGAGCTGCACAATTACTATCGCGTTCTTCAGATCGCTCTCAACGATGTGGGTCATGAAGCTTGTGAGTCTTTCGTTTATCTGCTTTGAGTTGAAGGTATTCGGAAGTCTGATGATAATCGCTCCAGGGTGCGTCGGATACCTTATTACCTGACCAAAGTCGGTGTCTCGTGTGACAACGATTCGCTTGGTCTGAAGGGCGTACTCGATTACCGCTCTATCTGTTGCGCCCCTCAGATCAGTATCTCTCACATCTTCCACGTCGTAGCCAAGATCTCTTAGTGTGCTGGCGCTTGACCGCGGCATATCAGCATCGAGGAGGAACTTCGTTTTCTTCTTAGGCATATTCTTTTACGTCCTCTTTAGCTACGATTTTAGCAGCGTACTCGATGGCTGCCAGCACATCCTCTTTGCCTATGTCATACTCCTTGGCAACCTCATCTACGGTCATGCCACCTGCCAATGACCCAAGGATTATGTCTACGGGAACTCGTGTCCCTTTGATGATGGGTTTGCCATGCCTAACTTCAGGGTCAATTGTAATCCGTTCTTCAAACATCTCTTCTACGTCCCTCTCATACTACTTGGTGTGTTCTCCGAATATAAGCTTTCAACTTCAACACGAAGCGAAGCTCACCTTCGCTAAAGGTTCTGAGTATTCTTGTTCCTTGGAGGAGAACCATGTTCGTAGGATGTCTTCATTGTTCTGTGCTTTGATGAATACGAGTATGTTCCTTAGCTCGGTTGCTCTGAATGATGCGAACATCCATTCGCCCATATCTAGCTATACTGTTTTGTCTGAGATGTTTGGGCTTATTCCTGTGGCTCCTTCCAGTGCGCGGCGGTCATATTCTGTAGGGAGACGGCCCGCGGAATAGCTATGGATTCTAGCCGGGTGTACTTGGATTATTGGAGAACATGGAATCATTGGAAGTCCTGTTCCTTGATCCCCAGCTTCTTTATGACAAAGTCTTTGATTTTCTGCGCAATTCTAAAACATGTCCTTACCTCTTGAATGGAGGGTATGTGGAATTCATCTGGATACCTGATGTCTACCGCATAGGCGGTTAGGTTCCCGACTTCCAAGTTTTTGAAGTCTGGATCTTTGTCGGAGCAGAGTTTAAGCAGAAACTTTAGGTCGTGTGTTTTGCCGAAGTCGATCTCTTTGGTTATGAGAAATGCTTTGAGTAGTTTCTCGGCCATTTGTTGGCAGTGGAAGCAAGCTGCTCCAGTTGCCATCTCACCTTCAGGTTGACTCAATTCATGTTTGGCCACCCTGAAATCTTCTAGGGCTTTCACAATCCATTTCTTCGTGTACTCGTCAATCATATTGTGACTCCTTCTTTGAGCGCTTCCCTTACGACGCTTCCTATCTTGTTTCTGTAGTATTCGACATCTGCTTCAGATTTCACTATTATGTCACTGGCGACGTTCATTCCCACCAGTCTGTCTCTTATCTTCTCGGAGACCTCGACCTTTTCTCTGAATGTGAGTAGTTTTGCGACGATTACTAGGATGTCGTAGTCGCTGTTTTCTCTTGATTCGCCTCTGGCCCTTGAACCGAAAAGGATGATCTTTCTTACAGGGATGCCTTCCTTGGCAAGCACGGCAAGGATTTGGCTCTTTATCTCCATGTCAATCTTGTTCATTCCCGACATCTCCAAGGTTGACGACAAGCGCATGTCTCTGACGCTTTTGAGGGCCGTATTTCAGTCTTTGAGCCATCACATCAGGCGACTGGAACTCCGCGGACCTTCAAACGCCAGCTGTTTCGCTCAATCAAGCTGGTTGGCTCCATAATCGACCCTCAGCTTTCTAGTGTTCGAGGTATAGTTTTACCCAACACTAATCTGTTATCAACGCATATTTAAGTCTCCACACTTGGATGCAATTCCACGAGCTCTCCTCTCACGCAATCCATGCGATTCGGACAGAGGAGACGTGAATGTTCTGCTGGTGTGATTTGCACCCAACAAGAGAGGGGGGCAAGCGAAATGTCATCTGTCTACGAGCACGAACCCATTCGATTTCACGAGCAACTTCTCTGTCATCTTTCTTAGGCACAGTTACTACTTAAAGCGAAACGATATGAAAAAACCATCCAAGCTTCCTTACACAGGATAAAACCGTACCTACAGGAGCTCTGGCAGTTCACAAAGAAAGGGGGCGGGTAGCGATCCTTATCCTCGCCATCATCGCGTATGGCTCGCATTATACATCTTATGTGCAATATCTCGAGAGGAAATAGTGGGGTGTTAAGAAGTCGATGGAGAACGAGATCGCGGCTTTCCTATCACAGCTCAGGCTCAGAGACACTTCCGACAATACCCCGAGACAATACGGGTATTTTCTGGGCATGTTCAGAAGACATCTCGGAGGAGACAGAGACGTCAAGGTGCTTGGAAAGCAAGAGATCGCGGCTTTTATCGAGTATCTTAGTAGACCAAGTGAAGAGAGGCCACACAAGAACGCATACAAGAGGTCCTCGATAATCGCTGTGAGAGCGTGTCTCTCATCCTTCTTTCAATATATGGTAGACTCCGGCAGAACCTCTGAAAACCCCATGCCTGGGGCAGGCAGAATGCCAAGACCACCTAGGAACCCGGTATATCTTACTGAAGAGGAAAAGGATAGACTATTGCAAGCAGCGAAAACTCTGCAGGAGAAGCTCGTTCTGAATCTTCTCGTTTCAACTGGGATGAGAATGGGTGAACTTCTTGGTGTCAAAGTGAGAGATGTGGATCTCCAAGGGAGTCGCATCCAAGTAAAGTTGAAGCGCGGAGCCTTAAGACAATACGTCATCATTCCAGCATTGGTCAAGGAAGATGTGGGAAAACTTGTGAAGCGATACATCGAAGATGAGGAGCTTGAGCCTGACGACTTACTTGTGACTCTGTCAAGGCGTGGACTGCAATACCTTGTTGAGAGGACAGCCCATTCAGCGAAAATAAACAAGAAGCTCTCTCCACACAAGCTGAGACATACATTTGCTGTTGCATTAAGAAGAAGAGGAGTAAGAACAGTTGACTTACAGAACCTATTGCACCACAAGAACAGGGACACAACCGCAATATATGAGGACGTTGACATGAGAGAGACCGAGCAAGAGTTGACTCGTTTAGGATTACTCGCCAGACGATGATTGTCATTGGGTAATGAAGGCAACTGCAGTAATACTTTAAAAGGCTGTGAGGGTATTGCCAAAAAACGTTACACATTTCCCAAAATAATAACGTCTGTCAGCTCGGTTTGAATAACCCAGCGCTTGTTTTAATAAGCGTCTGCTTTCGTAAAGCAACCGTATAAGGTCTGTTGGTTAGTCTGACGACGGTTCAACCAAACCGTTTTCGCCGAGGAGATCGGAGCCTGTTGGACTTGTGCCGAATGTCCCAGGTTTAACTCGTTGGCGGCTGAAGTATGTGTGGCAGAGACAGTCTGCGTTCTTGATTCATTTTCGACCCGTTTTCCCGGATTTGACGGATCCCTGCTGCTTTTCCCTCAGTCGTTCCAATGTGACAGAAGCTGGCTCATCTTTAGGGTCCTGAGGCGCCAGTTGTCCTCGAAAAGCTATGTGCAGGATCGCTTGCTCCAAGTGGTTGGCATTGGTCAAGGCTATGCCGCTTGACTCCCCAACAATGGCAGCAATCTCGAAGGAATGTTTCAGCCTAGATGCTATCTCATCCTGTTCCTCCTTTGGTGGCACTGGAATCGTTTGTCCAAATATTGTTGAGTCCTTCGTCGCAGGATATAGGATGCCAGT
>JAHPYV010000017.1 GCA_019058495.1 Promethearchaeati archaeon | reverse complement strand
AATTGGAATACTGAACCATCTAGTGCCATCCGAAAAACTAATGGACTTCACTATGGAATTGGCGAACCGGATTGCGTCCCGTTCCGCTTTGGCGATATCTGTTATCAAAGAACAATTAAGGATATTGTCGAGCGCTCATTCTATTGCACCTGAAGCTTTCGAACGCATTCAGGGTCTGAGAAGGCGCGTATATGATAGCCACGATTATGAAGAAGGCATACGTGCTTTCCTCGAAAAACGAGCGCCGGACTTCACTGGAGAGTGAATTCTTTCTACGTAACGCACTAAGAACTGGTTCACTAAGAATCACTAGTAATCGCCATATTTCATAAACTAAGAAGTCGGTACCCATGGGAAGCGTCCTAGACGTAGCGATAACTGACTTTGAGAAGCAAATATTGAAATCTGACAAGCTGACGCTCACGGAGTTCTGGCACGACAAATGTCCGTGGTGTATCAGACTTGAACCAATACTAAACGAGGTCGCTGAAAAATATAAGGGCAGAATAAAGTTCACTAGGTTTAACATTCTCGCGACCCCCTACAACCGGGAGCTAGCGTCTCGCTTAGGAATAATGAGCACGCCGACAATAGTTTTCTTCTGCGAAGGGAAGGCCATCCAAGCAATTGCTGGCTTTATGACCAAGGTTCAGCTTGAGAAGCTGTTGGACTATACGCTCGAAAGGTACAAACAGTGCGTAGAGCAAAGTACCGAATTCAAGCAGGATTTTGAGAAATTCTATGCCTGAGAGACGTATTTGAAAGCTGATAGAGCTGCTTTGGATCCTTCTCCGGCTGCGATGATGATCTGTTTCTCGGGAACGTTAGTGACGTCTCCAGCAGCGAAAAGTCCTGGGATACTCGTCTCGCATTTAGGATTTACGATTATTTCTCCAAACTGGTTTTTCTGCACAAAGTCGACTATCTGAGAGCTAGGGACGGATCCGATCTCAACAAATACGCCTCCGACGCGTAACAATTCAGGATTCTTTCCTTTTGTCTGAATCTTTATTCCATTTACGACCTTGTCCCCCAATACTTCTAGGACGTCCGTGTCGGTTATGACCTCGACTTTACCTGATTCCTTGACTCTCTGCAAGTACGCTTGGTCAGCTCTGATCTTTGGTCCATGCGTTATTACCCGTACGCTTGTTGCGATCTTCATGAGTTGAAGTGCGGACTCAAGAGCAGAGTTGCCTCCGCCAATTACTGCAACATCCATGCCCTCAAAAAGGGGACCATCACATGTGGAACAATAAGTGATTCCGCGGTTCTTGAACTCCGCTTCGCCCGGCACATTGAGTTCTCTTGGCCTCGTTCCAGTCGCAATGATCGCTGCCTTGCCCAGGTACTCTGCTGCTTCCGTTTTCACTCGGAACAGGCTGTTCGTTCTTTCCACTTTGCTTACTTCTTCCAGTTTCAGTTCGAACGAGAATTTCTGAAGATGTTGCTCAAACTTAGACGCTAGTTCCTCTCCGCTGATAAACTGGAACCCAGTGTAATTCTCTATCTCTGAAGAGTAACTGACCTGACCGCCGACATCCTTCGCAATCACAATGAAATCCATTTTCTTTCTTGCAGCGTAGATAGCTGCAGTTACGCCCGCAGGCCCAGCTCCAGCTATAATCAACTCATAGACATGGGAATGCTCGCTCAATCCTATGCCCCCGAAAAAAACAATCATTTATGCTGTACTATCACGATAGTTCTACATATTTATTAGTTGCCCAGATTCTAGACATTGCAGATATCAAGATATGAGCGCTTCTCGAGGCGAGAGTTATGAAAAAAGTATTGATTATGCTCGATGAAGGAGTGGAAGATGTAGAGTTTCTGTACCCCTATTACCGCTTCCAGGAGGAGGGCTATAAAGTGGATGTTGTAGCCACTAAAGCAAAGGAAACTTACATTGGCAAACATGGCGTACCAATGAAATCGGATCTATCTCCGGAAGAAGTGAAGATCAACGATTACGACGGGCTAATAATACCAGGTGGCAGAGCGCCCGACAGAATGCGAATTAACAAGAGCTTGGTTAAGATAGTCAAAGAAGCATACGATAGAAGAAAAGTAATAGCGGCGATCTGCCACGGTCCTCAAATGCTAATAGAAGCAGATCTGCTTCGAGGAAAAAAGGCGACGTGCTACGCATCTGTCGTGACTGACCTGAAAAACGCTGGAGCAAACTATGTCGATGCGTCAGTAGCAGTCGATGGAAAACTTGTGACCTCTCGCTTTCCAGATGACTTGCCAGTATTCTGCCAAGAAACGATAGAGCTACTGAAGAAACAAGTGTAGCTGCCCGTCCGGTTGACAAGGATCGAAGGGTCTGCGAGATGCCCCTACGTAGCGAATATGTACTTGCCTGAAACACGTCAATTCGTGATATTTACACAAGCATATATACCACTAGCAAGCATAAACACAGCACATCGGAAAACTGGAAATAGGAAAGAGAGGAGAGTAGAACATGTTGATAAGAAAGCCTGCCTCCATCATATTTGTTCTTTTAGTACTATCTATAGGCATCTTCTCATTGCCGCAATCAGGGACGGCTAATGTCTCCGGCAAGACCTTACCACAAGTGACATCGATCCAGGCACCAGCGGATCCTCCCCTTACTACGCTGATTCGAGAGTATCAGCTGCCACTAATCCCCGTCACTACTATAGCATACCTTGGTCCTGCCCGCACACCTTTCGATGTAGCCTACGATTCCAATGGCTATTCTTGGATCACTGACATCGCAAGAGACGCCATCTATCAACTGACTCCCGCCACTCTAGTAAACCAAACTTCAACGAGCGCCAAGGAATGGGCGCTACCGAATACAGGTGGAAAACGGTCCCCGCTCTATATCATCGCAAATGAGACGCAAAAAGTGGTCTGGTTTACAAACCCAACGAGCCACCAGATTAGTCGATTAAACTGGTCGACCGGCCAACTAGATGACTGGAACCTAGCAAACCTCAACATAATGCCACTTGACCTTGTACTGCAGTCTACCAATGCGATCTGGTTTACGGGGATAAATGACACAAGTTTCTACCAACTGACAGTGAATACCAATACAGTTATCGCCTACACATTGTCCCTTCCAACCGGCGGCCCAGCTGCCAAACCTACAAGAATAACATTCAATGGGACTTGCCTCTTCCTAACAGATACTGCGTTTGACAGACTCTATGAAGTACCTTTACCGTTACCTCCAAAAGCTTTGAGTTACCCATTGACTCACCCAGGGTTCACTTGGGATGTGGATGTTGACACAGGAAACAATGTGTGGGTTACCCAACCACTTAGCTCACTCATCGACGAACAACTTACTCATAGCGTGAACAAATCTTCCTATCAAATAATGCAAGCTGGACAAAGTATATCACCGGAGATTGAAACTTTGAAACCTAATACGCTGAATGTTAGCATCAAGATCACTCCGGTCACACCTAGTGCGTTCCCTGGTCCACTCAACACTACAGGTGATCCGTTTGTAGTATGGAGCATCCCAACGGGTGTGACAGCGGTAACCTATGTTCCGCCACCAGCTAGACCCTGGGATGTAGCTGCTAGCGCCGATGGCTACGCATGGTTTACCGAACCGTTCTACAACCATATCGGTGTAATCCAACCCACTACAAGTAAAACCCTTTTGTACACAGTCCCGACAAGCCAATCATTGCCTCTGTCCATGGATATTCAGCTCGGCAATCCATATCACGTCTGGTTTACTGAATATCGGAGTGGACAAATCGGAGAGCTGTTCAACGCCACTTACACTACGACAACACCCGGGGCTCCTATAGTCATCACCATCCCTGGCCTTGCCGTTGGGTTCGCTGTGGGAGTCCTTGCGATGGCACTTGTTATGGTACTGATGCGAAGGCGCGGAAAATGACGAGCGAAGGGCTGAGGGCTAATACTCCCAGCCACAACTCTTTTTTTCGATTCGAGGATTGCGAAGCTAAAAGCAAGCTTACTCGTCTATCTTTCCGAGCGGATGAGACAATAAGCAAGACTGTCCATCTGTAGCCTGTATTCACGGTTGTCCTGCGATTTTGGGATTCAGATGGTAAGACTGCACGAAGTCTTCGTGGCACTTGATAGGGGGTTGCAGACTATGTGGGCTCCTCTGTCCTTATTATTATCTTAGGAAAGACGATGCTACGAATAAGTTGTATTTTCGAACGCAAAAGAAACATGCCAGCTATTCGGTCTGGGAGGGAATTCCAAGCTAGTAAGATTCTAACATGATTAAGTCACAGCCGTGCTTTGTTCCAGACATTGCTTATACCTCTGAAGGATGCCATCGAATGCCTTTTTCAGCTGCGCCTTTGTCATAAACCCCGCAACTGTCTCGACTGTCCTTCCCCCACAAAGAAAAACGAGAGTCGGAGTGCTCATGACTCCGATTTTGAATGCCATTTTCTTGTTGAAAGGGTTTGCTAAAATGTTGAGTCGAGTAAATCTCATCCTGCCTTCATATTCCTTTGCGACTTCATCGAATATTGGCTCAAGTTTTGCACAGAAAGGGCAGTTATCATGCTTGCATTCAATGACTGTAAGGTCACTCGAGTCAGATACCTTTTGCTCCCAATTACTTTCATTCAATTCTACTATTTCTACCAAATTGAACTGCCTCGTCCAGAAATTCCTGGAAAACTGCTGAACAAGAAATCGATCTTAGGCTCTTATTGTTCTTTCGTCACGAGTCTCCTCACTAATTGGTTTTCGTCAAGACTTCTTCTATTTCTTTGTAGTTTGGTTCTAACCTTGGATCCTCAGACACCCACACGTAGCGTATGACACCTTTCGTATCTACAATGAACACGGATCGCTTAGCAGTTGTATATCCTTTCAGCCCAAGCGAATCTGGAGCTGCAACTCCGTAAAGCTTCACAACATCCTTGTTGTAGTCGCTGAGCAGAGTGAAGGTCAGCTCATTGTCACTTGCAAACGCTTTTTGCGTCCAAGGATCGTTCACGCTTATTCCGACGACTTCGGCCTTAAGTTCGTTGAACCGCGCAAGGGAATCCCTGAAGGTACACATCTCACGAATGCAAACTGATGTGAATGCACCAGGGAAAAAGGCTAGGACTATCTTCTTACCTATGAAGTCTTTGAGTTTACGTGTCCTTAGACTTGTGTCTGGCAAACTGAAATCTGGTGCTTTATCTCCAACCTTTATCTTACCATTCGTATCTATCACCCCCTCTTCTATGGAACGGAATAGACTCATATATAAACCGATGCAGTGCCGCTAAGTTTCTTAGAGGCGGTAATTAACCACCGTTGGTCAGAATATTTCTCATCAATAGAGTGGCTGCGGGATTATCCCTGCTGCTGATCTCGAATTGGCAGAAGATTGCGCTTCCAGTTCCTATTGTTCTCCGAGCTAAGGTCACTCCGAAGAATTTCCTAGGTTGGGCTGCGACAGTCACACAGGCTGCGACCTCGTGATCTTCGGGCAAATCATTGAAAACATACTTAGGGTATATGCCGACGAACTCATAGCTAAGCAGATTGGTCTGAAAACCGCGAAGGAGACCACTGTTTCGAGCGAAATGAAATGGAGTCATCCAAGGCTCAGGTAACGGTGTCAGAGAATATTGGCATCCGAATAAGGCAAACTTTCTATTCTGGGAAGCTAGGTCTTTCACTCACTTTTTTCTCCCCCTGCAAGCTTACTAGAATACTGACTCAAGACTGAGATTTCTTCTTATGGAGATGTGGTCGGTCGAACGTGAATGCTGATGGGCAGAGTTGATTAATTACACACGCGCTGCAGTTCGGCTTCTTCGCAGCACAGATGTTTCTTCCGTGAGATATCAGCAGGTCGGTGATTCTAGCCCATTCTTGCTGCGGAACCACTGCCATGAGATCCTTCTCGATCTTCTCTTGGACTTTACTCTTCGTGAACCCAAGTCTCTGAGCAAGTCTGAAGACATGTGTGTCAACGGCTATGCCCACAATAACACTGTAAGCTTTGGACAGCACTATGTTCGCTGTTTTTCTTGCGACGCCTGGTAATTCGAGCATTTCCTCCATCGTTCTTGGAACAACTGAACCAAACTTCTCAATGAGGACTCTGCAACAGTTCTTGATGTTGTTTGCCTTGTTGTGGTAGAAACCGGTGGGTCTGATCTCCTTCTCAAGTTTCCTTAGATCAGCATTGGCAAAATCTTCGACTGTCTTATACTTCACGAAGAGGGTTTTCGTCACCTCATTTACTTTCTTGTCTGTGCACTGAGCTGAGAGGATAGTCGCCACAAGGAGCTGCAACGGATTCTCATACTCTAGCGCTGTCTTCGCGTTGGGATACTGCTTTCCAAGCAACTCGATCACTTTGGCCATCCGCGCCTTATCATCCAGACCCATAGACACACGTCCTTTGTAAGACAGATTTTCATCTACAATACTATGCATTTGCTGCGCAAACTACATAAAGTTTTTACGCTCCTCCCGATATCGATTCTTTGGGTGATAGGATTGGACACAAAACTTACCGTTGATGGCCAGGAAATTGAGCTGAATGAGTTTGCGCAGAAGATTCTAGCTGGAATGACTGTAGGAGCGGTCACTTCTCTCCGAGGAGTAAAGAAAGATTGGAAGGAAATCAGCATAGCCGTGACAAAGTAGGCAACAGCACTCCAAGAAATTGACTCCAGCCCGTAATGACGAGTTCGATTGTGCATATTGCTAATCTTCTTCGCTTTTTCTAGCAGGACGTGCGCTTGAAGCGGCATTTTGCCAAGTTGTATCGCATCGAGAGTTACTCGATCTTCACGCATTATCAGGGGGAGAACTCCGTAGTTTGCGAATTTCATACTAGCTTTTATAGTAGTTGGGCGGTTCTATACGAGACCGATAAAAAAAACTGAATATGAGCCGCATCGATCATAGTGGTAGTGGTGGCAATCCTTGTCTTGAGAAAGAGAAGAGTCGCAGCAAAAGTCGTTAAAGTGAGGAGAACTCGCCGCGCGTCCAGATAATAGTCAGTCAATTGATATGTGCAAGTGAAACCGCGAAGTTTCACTCACAACTTTTTTCTTTTATACTCGTACAGAAAAGACAGTTCACATTTGACTACTAACCTTTCCCGGGGAGCTCGGCAAACATTTCCCTTTTGGCCTTGCATATCGGGCAGATGTATGGTGGTTCCTCTCGGTAACAGGTATAACCACATTGCTTGCAGTACCATAACTTCATGGCAGTAGTTGGAGGCGTTTTTGTGGGTGCAGCCTTTGCCTTTTCAGGCTTCTTCTCCGCGGGGGCTTCATTAGGCACGCCAAATGCTCTTGCCTGTTTCTCTTGAGGCCTGCGCTCTGGGACTGGCTGCAAGGATATCTTACCGTCAAAAATGGCTTTGCTAACATAAAGCCCGCAGTAGCAAGCATTGAACTCTTGGACATCCGGATCTCGGTAGAAGCATGGGCATACAATGTCTCTATCAAATTCAAATTTCCCCGAGGCGAGCCTGCACGGACATGAAGGATACCCATAGCGCTCCTCGTTCTTTTTAAGTCCGTCGAAAAGATCGTTGAGAAACTCCTTGTCAGGATTCAAGTAGCAGCCGTTGGTCTTAGCGTCAGCTTCAGCTCTCTGCCGAACCTTTTCCAATGTTATCATAGCCCTAACGCCTCTTTTATCTTGTCTTCACGGAAACCAGTAATGATAGTCTTATCGTCAACAATTACCGTTGGAAAACTAATGTATCCGCCATGTTTTGCGATATCCTTCCTGATCTCTTCTTGCTCGGACGGGCTACACATGTCGATGTCAGCATATTCATATTCGATTCCGCTGTCCTTCAGAAGCTGCTTCGTCCTTTTGCACCAGACGCAAGTACTGAGCGCATAGACCAGAACCTTATGATCCTTGTTTTTGCCTGCAATCTTCTTGGTAGGTATCATCTTTCTCTCCTCAGTGCCGTTAATTATTAGAGTTGGATATAAAAGCATTTGCGGGATCAACAGAAAACCTAGGAGAAACTCTTAACTCAGTCTCGGCAAAAGCAAAAAGCTAAGTACAAGAAGGAACAACATTCTCCCTCACCGAGATTGGAAGGAGTGATTCATTTGCCGAAAGAACTGCTTATGATTCCAGGCCCAACACGAGTCTCACCGAGCGTTCTCAAAATAATGGCGAGACAAATCGTGAGCCATACGAGCGACGAATTCGTTGAGGCGCTAGAAGATGCGCTCAAAATGACAGCAAATCTCTTTCAGACAAAAGGTCAACCGGTTATCTTAACGGGTTCTGGCACTTTAGGAATGGAAACTGCGGTCTGCAACGTGGTTGAGCGCGGCGAGAGGATACTCTGCGTGAACAATGGGTATTTCGGTCCACGCTTCGGAGAACTGGCAGCAGCCCACGGAATTGCGGCAGATTCGATTGAATTTGAATGGGGTCGGCACGCTGAACCTTCACTCATTAGCGAGAAGCTTGACAAAGGAAACTACAAGGCGGTGACGATAGTTCACGTGGATACAGCAACTGGCATAGCGAACCCTATCAGGGAGGTAGGTGACATCGTGAAGGATTTCGATGCACTCTACATAGCTGATACAGTCTGCTCAATGGGTGGAATGGAAGTCCAGGTGGATAACTGGCACATAGATGTATGTCTTACTGGTTCGCAGAAAGCCATTGCAGCTCCACCTGGGCTAACATTGCTCAGTTTCAGTGAGAAGGCTCAACATGCCATCGAGAAGCGGAAAAGTCCGGTTGATGCGTACTATGCGGATTTCGGTCGCTGGAAACCTGTGATGCAAGATCCGAGGAGTAGAAGCTATTTTGCGACTCCCTCCGTGCCACTTGTCTTGGCGCTGAGAGAAGCGCTCAGACTTCTTTTCAAGGAGGGGCTCCAGAATCGCTGGCGCCGTCACCAAATCATTGCCGATGCGATGCGAACCGGAATCGAAACAATGGGACTAAAGATATTCACAGAAGAGAATTTTAGAGCGAACACATTGTCTGTGTTTGAAGTGCCAGAAGGAGTCTCTGACGCAGACCTACGCAGAGTAATGAAGGACACTTACAACGTGATATGCGCCGGTGGATTAGGCAAGCTCAAGGGCAAAACAAACCGGATAGGACATATGGGTATAGTGACGCCCGACAACATTGTTTTGACGCTAAACTCCCTTGGAGTCTCACTGAACAAGCTGGGACGGAAAACAGACACACGTGCTGCAATTGCAGCGGCTAAAGGGAAATTGAAAAGTTTTCAGCTCGCAAGTCGATCTCGTTAATATGATCTCGGTATTTCGTCAACATTGCCGACAACTTTCGAGACAAGGTAACTGATTCCGAGCATGGAGGAGGGACAGAGGCGTATCATGCCGAAGAAGAAAGTAATCCCGAAGACAAAGAGGGCGCGCACCATCAGGATACCAGCTTGCACACTTCCAATTGCAGCGGAGGCTGATGTCGTTGTGGTTGGAGGGGGAACAGCTGGATTTGTCGCCGCCATTGCCGCAGCTCGGACAGGCGCTCACACGCTGCTTATTGAAAGGCAAGGGTACTTAGGAGGAGCCCTAACAGGCACTTATTGCACCGGACCTGGCTTCTTCGGAGACTCTGAAAACCATCAGATTATCAAAGGGATTGGCTGGGAAGTCATGGAACGCATGGAAAAAGCAGGCGCAGCCATCATAGATCGTAAACACTGGAGAGTGGAAATGTTTCCGGAAGCCATCAAAGCGACCGCGCTCGACATAGTGGAAGAAGCTGGCGTAACCTTGCTCCTTCACACTTGGGCCAGCGAGCTTCTAGTGAAAAATAACGTGATTGAGGGTGTCGTCGTTCAAAGCAAGTCTGGGCGTCAGGTAGTCAGGGGGAAAACATTCGTCGATGCGACAGGCGATGCCGACATCGCTTTCATGGCGGGAGCCCCCACGGAGAAGTTGGGGCTCGACAAACTCTGGCAGACCTCAGTCGACCTCACAGTGTGCAATGTGGATTCTTCCAAGATAATCGAGTGGGGAAAAGCAAACTCAGACAGAATACTTATGGAAGAACCCCCCAAGGATGCTGACAAGACTGTAGGCATTCACCCCATGGTTAGTTTCATCGTGACCAAGGGTGAAACCAAAGGGCTCGGAGGAGAAAGCGGCATCCAGCGCGCGGGGCCGATGCCAACTGTGAAATTACTAATCCGGAGAAGCATAAGCAGAGTGCAAGGATCAGTAGAGATCGATGGTACTGACGCGCGAGAGTTGACCTATGCTGAGACCGAGGCGCGTCGGCGAGCAATGGAACATCTAGCCTGTCTGAAGAAAACCGTTGCTGGCTACGAGGACGCCTTCGTGATCGGAGAATCATATCTTGGCGTGAGGGAGACTAGGCGCATCATTGGAGAATACGTACTGTCAGTCAAAGATCTTCTCAACAACGCACGCTTTTCCGATGTCGTAGCCCTAAACTGTCGTGCTTTAGACCGCCACACTAAAGGTGAAGTTTTCGAGATAACTTTCTTGCAAGGCAATCACGATATTCCGCTGAGAGCCCTCACTCCAAAGAAGGTTGAGAACCTCCTAGCGGCGGGTCGATGTATCTCCAGTGATCACGATGCTAACGCGTCTCTAAGAGGCGCAGCGACTTGCCTGGCAACAGGACATGCAGCAGGGACCGCAGCAGCTCTTGTGGCAAAAGAGAAAGGAATAGTGAGCGGTCTAGATGCCCAAGCTCTTCAGAGGATATTGAGGAGACAGGAAGTCATACTGAGTACCTAATAATGCTCGGTTCGATCTGACTTGTGTATTCTCACTCCATTTCTTCCAGAATAGAACTGATGTCTCTGATTTCCGTTGGTGACTTTGCAAGATTAACTCCTTTCATTTGCGGAATGTTGTCATAGTATGTTGGTCGTTCCTCTTTATAGAAGATCCCAATTGGTATATGGTCACCCCATTCGAAGCTCTTCTCGAGCGCCTTGTTCCTGTCTGTGTAATCGTAGCCTGTTTCTTCGAGTTTGTAGACCCTCTGACGATACCAATCATATGTGTTAATGTAATTGAAGGATACGCAGACCTGGAAAACGTCAATGTAACTGAAGCCTCTATGCTTGATGGCTTGTACCATCAGATTTTGGAGGTGTCTTGTTTCGCCCACGAATCCCCGGGCCACAAATGTTGCGTTGCTAACGAGTGCGTGGGCTATAGGGTTTATTGGCGGAGTTATTGAGCCATATGGCGTAGACTTGCTCTTGAATCCTGGCTGGCTGGTTGAGGTTGTTTGTCCAGTTGTTAATCCGAAGACCATGTTGTTGTGGACAATTAGAGTCATATTTATGTTCCTTCGAATTGCATGAGCGAAGTGATCCCATCCCTCGTCGTAACAGTCTCCGTCACCAGAGAACCCTATCACCTTCAAGTCTGGGTTAGCTAGTGTGATGCCGGTGGCGACTGGCAGAACTCTGCCATGGATACTATGGAACCCGTTTATGTTAAGGTAGTCAATCATTTTCCCGTGGCAACCTATACCAGACACTAGAACCGCCTGTTCCCTGTCTAAGCCTGAATCTACCAGGGCGCTCTTTATAGCGGTTAGTATGCCGAAGTTGCCGCATCCAGGGCACCAAGTGCTCTTCTTAGCTGTTCCAAGATCTTTTAGTGTTGTCGGCAATGCTAGAGCACCTCCTTGATCTTTTGGGCGAGACTTCTCGGATTCCAGGGTCTGCCGTCATACCTCAGAATCTTGTGATCCACATCCTTGAGAACGTTCTGGCGAATAAGGCCTGAAAGCTGAGAATTTATGTTATGCTCAACAACTATTGTCTTTTTGGCGCTTTTCAAGATCTTCTCGACTTTGTGTGTTGGGAATGGTTGCAGGTAGACAATCTGCAGATAGTTTACGGTGGTATGCTCTTGGTTGAGCAGTTTCATCGCTTCTCTGATGGGACCTTTGGAGGATCCCCATGCGAGTATAGTGGCATCCGCCTGGTCTGGGCCAAACAGCCTTGTTGTTTCAATTTTCTTCGCTTCGAGCTCCTTTTCCAGGTAAACGAGTTTTCTCATTCTCTTTTCCTGCATCTTAATTGTAATATCTGGTCGCTCGGTGGTGTGACCGTATTCATCATGTTCGTCAGAGTTGGTTCTGACTAGTGCTCCTCTTGTTGATGGAATTAGTCTCGGAGATACTCCCGTCTCCGTGAGCTTGTGTCTTCCATATTCTTCTTTGCCCATGTACCTATCTGTGATCGTTAGGTCTCCCCTCTCGATTTTGATCCTCTTTGTGTCAAAGGGTTTGACTGACATCTGGCATTCAACGAGGTACTTGTCCACAAGGATGATAACTGGGAGCTGGTACTTGTCAGCCCAGTTGAACGCCTGCATAGTTTCATAGAAGCACTCTTCGACGTCCCCAGGGGCTATCACGACTCTTGGAAACTCGCCCTGTGACGCGTGAAGGACGAACCGCAGATCGCCTTGAGACGTATATGTGGGCAAACCGGTGCTTGGTCCAGACCTAATTCCCATTGCGATGACGACTGGGGTTTCAGTCATGCCTGTCATGCCTAATCCTTCAGTCATCAGGCAGAAACCGCCGCCTGAAGTTGCAGTCATTGCTCTTGTGCCTGCGAAAGATGCTCCTGCAGCCATGAGTAGTGCTGCTATTTCCCCTTCGGGCTGCAGAACGATCATCTTATAGCTCCTCTCTTTTTCAGCCATGAAAGTAAGCAGACCGGTCATGGGAGTCATTGGATAGGCTACGTAAAGACCGCACCCAGCCATTATCGCTCCGGTGCCTATGGATTCGTTTCCCGTCAAGAAGATCTTATATTTGCCTTCTGCTCTGGTTTTTTCCAACCGATATTCGAAATCATCTTCAAAGTTGTCCTTAGCGTAGTCATACCCAGCTCGGGCAGCTTTGATGTTTGCTTCTGCGGCTTTTTCACTGAATGTATCCCTCAGAACTTCCTCCATAACGCCAAAATCGTAATCAACAAGTTTCACCGCCGCTCCGAGGGCGACAGTGTTCCTCGAAATTAGTTCTTGTTTCAGATCCTCTTTAACGACTTTCGTCAAAGGGACAGGGTAAAACTTTAGATCCTTTCTACCGACCTGTTTGGAGGCATCAGGTAAGTTGTCTGGGTCATAGATAATTCCGCCACCAGTAACCATTTCATCTTTGTGCAGCATGACCGTCTCAGCGTTGAGTGCCAAGAGCAGATCTACATAATCTGACTGAGAATAGACTTCACCATTCCGAACCGATGCCATGTAAAAGTTGTGTCCGCCTCTAATCAAAGACCCATAATCGTTGGTTCCAAAGGCAGAGAGTCCTCCTCGTATGGCAGCTTTAACGAGGAGGTAACCGGCGCGAGTAATGCCCGCACCTGCCTCGCCTCCTACCAGAAATGATAGATCATTAACCTTCATACTTATTCACCACTATTACTGCATACGACTTTATCACGAAGAGCGAGTGACCCTAGGTCGCCTGCCCAACAAACCCTCTTCCAATCTCTGGTGATATGGGTTCTACTACAATAGAATATAGCAGATATAAAAAGTTGTCTCAGTGCTCAATACTATCGGCTTCTTCTCGAGGAAGAACCTGTAGCTGACCGAAGCTCTCTACATTTCTTTTTCTATAGATTCACACTAAGTTTCTCAAGATTCTTGCTCGATGCAACGTTTTTTCCATCGACGTAGACATTGAGCCCAGGTTCCGATTTGTCTGCCATCCTTCCGTTCCATGTAACTGCAACGCTGTGTCCTTGATAAGGCACTCCTTGAATAGAGAAGCTGTCAAGTTTGAATGGAAGTGGATCTATTACAAGCAACTTCTCGCTTGGGTCTGCTGGTCTTATTCCACAGACGTACTTAACGATCAGGTCAACCACCCAGGAGTGTTGATAGTCGTCTACTCCCCTGTATTCGCAGGGTTCGCCTGTAATTGGATTGTAGTGCTCGAAGCAGTTAGGTCGATTAACGTCACCGTCGAAGAACATCATCTTGATGTACTTCGAAATGAAGTCAGCTGCGGTGCTTCGAAGAGATTTGTCTGCCAAGCTTTCTGCCGTGTACACCAGCGCCTCAGCTATATGGCTATTCGTCATGGGCCAGACGCGTCCGTTCCATGGGCACATCATGCGTTTTCCTTTCCACTCTGCGTCAGCACTGAAGTACTCATTATCTATGCTGAGCGTCGCGACCGGAAAAGGCGTCCAGAACTCTTTCTTATTGATCAAGTGTTCCTTGATCGAAGATAGCTGGTTCGCCAATGGAATGTCACACATGAAAGGATAGAAGCACGTAACAGCTTTCACCTTAGTGTACCAGTGATCCGATGGTCTCACATCGTAGAACATCTTGTCATCTTGGTCCCACATGAGAGTCTGGACAGCCTTCTTACATTTCTCCGCTTCTTCCTTAAACTTATGCTCATCATCATTCTTTCCTAGTTTCCGCGCAATGTAGCTTAGAGAGTTCAGTAACTCGTAGATGTAGACTGTCGCGTCAACACCTTCCAAAGGCTCTTCAAAGGGCTTGTCTTTGTCTGCTTGAGCGTCTACGAAAAGGTATCTTGGGTTTAGTTCCTGCCCTGACTCCAATTGGTCAATTATATCGTAGAGGTAGTCGTGGTCACAGTCTCTCTCAGTGTCAAAATAGTTCAGGTACCTTTTGAGAGGCTCGTAGACCTTTTCCAGGAAATTAATGTGTGGATGAACCTTGAACAACTCCGTTGTTGCTCTACCCCAATTTGCATGGTAGAACATGTTTTCCCTGAGATCAGCTGAACCGATGATTCCAGGGAGGAAGCCGTTAGGTTTCTGATATTGGAAGAGTCCGAGCATACAGCCTTGTGCCAATGTGGGATCCTTCATCCAGCGAGTTTCCAATACGTGGGTTTGAGCGGAGTAAGATATATGGCGCCTAAATATTCGTAATCCTTCGTAGACACACGGATACTTGTGATTCCCATGTTGTTCAACGGTCATCAGATGAAGACCAAACCATCTGTACCAGTAGTACTTCTCAATGAATGGGTCTGAACAGTGAAATTCAGGAACAAGAGAGAAGAAGTCTTTCCATGAACTGGTGCTGGCCTCAGGCTGATCAGTCTTTGTCTCCGTCCAGAGTCTTCTGACTGCATCCTCTTCAGAGTCTGAGAAGGAAGTGCTAAAGGAAAAGATTGCCTTGCCATCCGAGCTCAGCTTCAACGGGTACTGTAAACCAATATACAGCAAGCCGTAAGGATCGGTCCCAACTTGACGTTTGATTTCCCCCTTGAACCTTCCTCCCCATATCTTGTCAGCGAAGGGTGTCAGCTCCCACCTCGGTTTGTTTTCAGAGCCTTGAGACAGGTTAACCGTGAAGGAGGAGAAATCGAGTTTCGAGCCCATTGCCTGCATAATAGTCGGGTTCTTGCGTACCAGCACCATAGCCTTTTTTCCAGTTGGCTTCACATCTAAGATCGAGTTTGGCGAATATGCCACCCACGGAATTATGTGCAGAAACCTTTGATCCCGTGACTCTGCTGATTCTTTGCTTGCTGTTATCTCCAGAGTGGATGTTAGAGCGTTGTTTTTTGTAGCGGTTTTCCATTCGACTACCTCAATCCCCTGACTGGAAGCGTACCTCTGCTTAGTGTAAGCAGGTGTCCAGAAGAGACTTGAAGCGTTGTACTCCAACTTCACAGGTTTAAGATCCTCGTCAAGTATCGTTAGTGTGAAGATCGGCTCAACCTTAATGTCAAAGTAATCGGCATAGTCATAGAATCCTGGAACATCGAGGTACTCAGGGAAAGAAGGAGCATATACGAGTCCAGTTCCATTCCCGAGAAACCACTTATCGCCTTTGCGAGAAAGCGAGGTAAGCGCATCAAAGGCCACCATCGTAACCAATCCTCTGCAAATATGATGTGTGCCTCTATCTAAAGAACTTTAAGTAGTTATTTATCTTTCTTTTATCTGTGGAGCGGTGTTCAATATTTGGGGGGTGAGTAGTCATCCTCACGACGTAGGGGAAAGTCTCCCGAAAAAATGGGGGAATAAAAGGATAGGTGATACTGCTTGTGCGCTAAGGGTGGGCTAGAGAGCAAAGCCCAAGGAGATCAGAAGAGAATTAGCCGAGGATTGAGCTGGATTGATCTCACATTTCTGCCGATAAGTGACGCTGGACTAGTGATATTCCTCGGTTTGATTGCCATAGTTGGAGTCTACGTTGTAGTGTACGCTGTAGCTTTCATATTCACTCATCTGATCAGTCTCGGCGAGGTTAACAGAGCACGAAGATACTACAACGCAGTCGATTCTTACGAGCTCGATGAAAGCGAAGGCACCAGGCTTGCCAGGAAACTGTACAGGACTACTCTGTATTTTTCACTAATCGTCCTAGTCTTTGCAGTCGAAGAGGGTGTCAGATATTTCCTGCATACTGGACCAGCAACGTATGAGATCTGGATTTTCAGATTTGCCTGCCTTGCAATCTTCACTATTGTCACCGGCGTATTCTTTGTGCGCCTGCACCGATGGCTGTCATTCAAATCTACATCAAAGTTCCAGCAAATATCAAAACTGATCAAGGAGTATCGGAGTGAGGAACACAAAGGGAAAAAGAATAGGTAAACGGTACCTAGACTGTTTCTTATCGTGGATTGGTCATGAGCCTATGTGAAAGCTCTGGAAGACTCAAAACAACACACTGAGCGATATAAACCTAGTTTTAATTTTCGCACCGCAGCGTCTACTCTCTCAAGAAAGTGAAGAATGAAGATTGCAAACTGACAATATCGTCACCAGATTCCTTATATTAGGTGGACCGCCTATCGACATGATGCAGTTCAATGTATACTTGTGCGTGGCAAAATGTTGTGATGAATTGTTTTAAACCATGAGAATCAATGACATCGTGCGCGCTTAAGCGTCTGACGAAACATCATAGAAAAAGAGCTGTTGAAAGAGAATAGAGTGTGGTATTCTTGACAGAATCTAAAAGAGCACTTGGAAAAGATGAGAAAGGTGGAGATGTTGCTATCCAGTGGCACGGATTCTACCGAGGAAAAGTGGGAACCAGCATCAAAGTCCCCATCACTTCACTCAACGACTTCTCATATTGGTACACTCCATATGTGGCTGACGTCTGCAGAGCGATCCAAGCGGACGACCACCGGCAATATGAGTTAACCAACAAGTCGAACCTCGTAGCCGTGGTCACTGACGGCACGCGTATTCTCGGACTTGGAGATATCGGTCCGAAAGCAGGAATGCCAGTCATGGAAGGCAAAGCCCTAATCTTCAAATACCTAGGAGACGTTGATGCTTTCCCAATATGTCTTGGCACGAAGGACGCTGACCAAATAGTTCAGGCAGTCAAATGGATAGCGCCGACTTTTGGTGGCATAAACCTTGAGGATATAGACTCACCGAAATGCTTCACGGTACTCCAGGAGCTCACTAAGCAACTTGACATATTCGTCTGGCACGACGACCAACAAGGAACCGCGACAGTAATATTCGCTGGTTTGATTAACGCGTTAAAAGTCGCGGGGAAGAAGATTGGCGAGATCCAGACCACAATAATTGGTGCAGGGGCGGCAGGTATCCCGACTGCTCGGCTACTGATTGCAGCTGGAGCAAAACGTGAAAACATGTTCTTAGTCGATAGTAAAGGGATTCTCCATGAAGGCAGACTAGATATGGATAGATGGAAAGCAGGAATCGCGCGGATAACCAACGCTGAGCAGAGAACTGGTGGGATCCCGGAAGCAATGAAAGGCTCCGATGTGGTTATTGCAATTTCGAAACCGGGTCCAGGGGTAATAACCAAGGAAATGGTAAGACTGATGGCAAGCAATTCGGTCGTATTTGCATTGGCAAACCCAACGCCGGAAATACTGCCTATCGAAGCAAAAGAAGCTGGAGCAAAGGTCGTGGCAACGGGCAGATCAGATTTCCCCAATCAAGTCAACAACAGCATAGGATTTCCGGCAATCCTGAGAGGCGCACTTGATGTTCACGCGAAGACCATAAACACAGATATGATGATTGAAGCAGCTACTGAAGTTGCGAAATTCGCTGAAGAGAAAGGCATAAGCGCAGACTACATTATTCCAAAGATGACTGAGTTCGAAATGTACCCGAGGGAAGCGGCGGCGATCGCACGCGCAGCGATCAGGACTGGTACGGCGAGAGCAAAGGTTGATCCAAAGCAGATTCAGGAAGATACGCTGAGAAGAATAATGACCAACAGGAGGATCAACGAGCTGTTGATGAGAGAAAACCTGATCAAACCGTTACCACAGTAGCCTAGCCTTCATTGAGGAAGAGGCAACGCTAAATCATGCGCGTCTGCGCTTTCTCACTCTTACATCCTGTCATATTCTCTTTTCCGGGAATCTGATCTATTAAAGCCGACATCGTAATGCTTAATGTAGCGCATGGATCGATTTTGAACTATGTGTTGAATGAGCTCAAACGAAAGGATGCCTGCCTTCGGGCTGCGTGGGGCGGAAATGAGTCCCATCTCACCGATGTGCCAAATAGGTTTCTCCAGCAAGTATATGGCGAAAGCTCTCTTCTTAGAAGCTAATCATTACCCATATCTTATCATCTCTCGAAAGATCAAGTGAATTGAAGCCCAGTTATCCCCGAGGTGGCGGAATGATGGGAGGGAGTACTCCAGTAATCTCATGTGATCATTTGACCAAGATTTATGAGAAGCAGAAGAGGAAAGCGCTTGACTCCGTGACGTTTTCCATTCCATCAACGGGAATATTCGTTCTGATAGGAAGAAACGGATCAGGGAAGACCACTCTCGTTAGAATACTTGCAACCGAACTTGAACCGACCTCTGGAAGCGCCAGAATAGACGGCATAGATGTTGTAAAAGAACCAGATAAGTTGAGAGAGAAGATCGCGATCGTTCCTCAAGAAGCGAGAACTGCACCTTGGATGACACCATTGCAGACGGCCTCATCGTATCTTCTCTGGAGAGGCTTTGGCTACCGAGAGGCAAAGCAAAGAGCTCTGAAAGCACTCAGGAGGCTTGGGCTTGGCGGATCGGTCAATACCTTGAACCGCAAGCTGTCAGGTGGTATGAGAAGAAAAGTCTTGGTAGCAACTATTCTTGCATCGGAGGCAGAGATATTTTTCTTGGATGAGCCTACGACTGGACTCGACCCGATATCAAGAATGGAGCTTTGGGGGTTTCTTGAGCAGATCAGTAAGGAGCGCTTCATATTCCTTACAACCCACTATCTTGACGAGGCAGAAGGACTAGCTGATCAGATCGGTGTGCTGGATCATGGCAGACTCATTCGATTGGGAACTTTGGATCAGCTGAGGGAGAGCGTAAGCTATAATTACAGCATGAAGATCCCAGCAAATCCAGCGCCACCTATTCCTAAGGTTCGGGATGGTGAAGTAATAACAGGGAAGGATGGTTACAGGATTCTCACAACCGAAGATGAAGCTTTTAAAATCGCAAGTGAACTCACCAAAGGTGGCTATAGATTTTCGATAAACCCTGTTTCTCTCGACGATATTTTCTTTTATGCTGTAAACCAGGAGGAAGGGAAGCCAGTTGGGAATCAAGAGGAAGAGGAAGCTCAGTGACGTGCCGAGGAAGAGGAATAGGCTCAGTCAATTCATGGCACCAGTACTTGTGAACGCTATATACGAGATGCGAAATTATCCTGTCGTGCTAATTAACACGATACTCTCTCCCCTCTCGTTCTTGTTACTGATCGTTTTTGTTAGCCGTGGAAGTCTGATTGGCGAGGCAATTGAAGGCGGATTCATCATGACCCTGTTCGGTAGTGGCACATCACTTCAGTCTGATCTATCTCACTTGAAGAATGACTTGAAGCTTCAAGACATGGTAGTCAGTTCGCCTACACCTTGGCATACATATCTGATGGGGATGGCGATTTCCGAGCTTGTCTATTCCTTGCCTGCGCTATTCGTGCTCGGTGTACTTGCAAGTATCTATATGAACATTAGCATCTTCGGCATTTTAGAATTCGTCGCAGTTCTTCTCACGGTGTTCTTTACGTCAATCGCGATCGGCTACACCTTCGCAACATTCTCAAGTGACATCGTTCAGAGCTTCGCATTCTCAAGACTCGTTTCGACGCTCCTCTCGACAATACCGCCTGTGTACTATCCCATCACGTACATTCCATTGCCGTACAGATATCTTGCTTATTTATCTCCCACCACTTATGCAGCAGAGCTGGCTCAAAGCGCGGGAGGATACGTTATGTTGTCGCCTCAAAACATGATTATTGACTGGGCCATCCTCATTGGCGTAACAGTCATGCTTCTCCTGATTGCAAGGAGCAAGGCTCGATGGAGAGAGATCTGATTCCACGGTCGCGCCAAACGCTTGGTCTTCTTGAAACCCGAAACTGCCACGAAATGTATTATGTTTTTATATGGTAGAAGATCGGAAATGCGATTCTGTGGATTCGTAGCTCGCGTCTCTCGATGCCTTTTACATGGAGTAATATTTCTAAGAGTTAGAAAGTAGGAACAAAGTGTTCGCTTTTGGCCACGATAGGTTGAATTTCACATTGTATCAGTGTCTCAAAGATATCTTTACTTTTCACTTGATTTCTCTTTAACCTTCATCCTCTCTCGAAGGATTACAAGTTCTTTCTTCTAAGTGAATGGTGACCCGCGGTCAAACCATTGGGACTGTCGCATTTCAGCCACTTGTATAGAAGAGTGACCTTAGGTAGGTTTAGGAGGGTATGCTGTACGGAGGAAAAGGAAACTATGGAGGGCGGAGAATCGAAACGCGACGAGGAGAGGACGGCGATGAGTCCGAAGGGTCATTATCAAACGAACTTCGTTATAGTCTGGTCTTTTTTGCTTTGGGCGTGGTATCCGCGATCCTGGGTCTAGTGGGTATCAACTTTTACCAACCATCATATAGCAGCACTATACACTAATGCGCTAGTTGCCACTGTATTGTTGGTCATTTTTGGTATCGGGCTCATGGCAATATGTGCACGCATTGCACTGAGTATGTTAGGAAAGATCGAAAGGGCGAAAACCTCGAAATACAAACACTCCGCCTCACGCGGTTGAGTAGAACCTCAAGTCTCGTATCTCAATCAGCTGAGTGAATAAACGGCATTTAAGGGCCCACTGACTGCGGTGCTGAAATGCAAAAGACTTTTTCCCAACGTGCTCATCGTTGACTGAACATCGAAAGCATTTTAAATGAGAAGCTCAGAACTAGGACTATACTTCGGGATGAAGAGGGTCTCAGATTGAGAAGATGAGAAACCGTATAAAACCACCGAGGGAATGATGAATTTTGAGAATACTCAAAATGAAGAAGGATGATCTTGATTGTTTTCTCTTGGAGACCAGCGCTTTTGGTGAACTCTGGGGCCCAAACAAGAAAGATGGGAAATTCTTGTACAGCAAGCTCGAAGATCGAAGCGAGCTTTACCTAGGCAATGAGATACCGATGATTCCTCCCAAGAAACTGTTTCAACCGCCAACCTTTGATATGTTTCACTTCTCTGAAAAAGAGTCCAGTCCAAACTATGATTGGATAAAGAACAGGGTTTTGTTTGGAATTCACCCTTGTGATATCCATGGCCTTCTCATCCTAGACAAGTTCTTTTCACAGAGCCCAGCTGACCCCTACTGGACTAAGAGCCGTGAAAAAACGATAATTGTAGGTTATTCGTGCATACCATGCGAGAGCTGCTTATGCAAATCCACGAACACTGACATCGTACATGAAGGATTCGACCTATTCTTTACAGATCTCGAAGATTACTATCTTGTGTGGGTAGGCTCGAGCGTCGGAGACGACATGACAAGAGTCAAACAAGGCATATTCGACGAGAAGGTTGAGAAGGAAGACATCAAGAAGTACTTTGAGTGGAGAAAACAGAGAGACAGTTGTTTTGTGAAGGACTTCGACTTCAAGAACCTACCTGACATGATGGAGTTAAGCTACAGCAGCAAGGTATGGGATGGCTTCGGCGATAAATGCCTCTCATGTGGGCAGTGCACAATGGTCTGCCCAACCTGCAACTGCTACGACGCTTGGGATCAGATCGATTTGAGCGTTGAGTTCAAAGGTTCGCGCGTTCGCAGATGGGACTCATGCATGTTCGGAGACTACTCTCTTGTCGCTGGCGGACAGAACTTCAGAGGCAAACGTCCCGACCGTCTCAAGTTGTGGTATACTCACAAGCTGAGAGCGTACGAAGCCGAAGCTGGCAAGCCAGGAAGGCCTGGATGCGTAGGGTGCGGTCGATGCATCCGAACATGTCCAGTGGACATTAATGTCCAGACTGTTTCTGAGGCGCTCTTCACAGGGGAGGTGCCAAAGTAATAATGACGACCAATGTCGAATCTGAAATTGAGAATCCATACATATCTGAGCCTTGCCGTATCCTTCGGAAGGTAGACTTGGCGGAAGGCGTCAGGTTTTTCCAGATCAGACCACTCAACGAGAACTCAACAATTGCCACGAACTACAGTCCAGGTCAATTCGTAATGATCTCTGTTGCTGGAGTGGGAGAAGCACCGTTTTCCATTTCCTCCAGTCCCACGCGACCCGGTACCTTGGAGTTGGGAATTAGGAACGTCGGAAGAATCACAGAAGCGATATTCCAACTGAAAGAGAAAGATATCATGTTTGTCCGAGGACCATACGGAAACAACTTCAATATATCTGGTATGGAGAACAATGACCTAATGGTCGTCGCTGGTGGAATCGGGTTGATACCTCTGCGTTCTGTCTTGTTTTTCTCCCTTGACAACCGAGAACTCTTCAAACGGCTAATATTCCTCTATGGTGCACGCACACCGGATGAGAGGCTGTTCAAGAATGAACTTGTTGAACTGAAGCAGCGCGGCGACGTAGAGTGCCACTTCTCGGTTGACAAAGACCCGAGTGGGAAATGGACGGAAAAGGTTGGAGTTGTAACCACACTGTTCGGTGACATCAAGGACATAGACCCAGACAAGACATCAGTAGTCATCTGTGGTCCTCCAGTCATGTACATGTACGTGATAAGGGAACTCCTTAAACTCAAGATCCCAAAAAACCAAATACAAATGACACTGGAGCGCCGAATGAAATGCGGCATAGGCAAGTGCGGACACTGCGCCGTAGACGAACTATACACATGCAGAGATGGACCAGTCTTCACTTACTGGGATGTCATCCATTTCAGAGAGCTGATATAGAAAGGAGGAGGTCTAACCATGCCTAAAGCACAGGTGAATGCAAAACCAAGACTAGGCATATACGAGCTTACTGGCTGTTCAGGTGAGCAACTCATCTTCCTCCACAGCGAGGAGCGACTACTTGACTTGGTCAACCTAATTGATCTTAAGGTCTGGGTAATGGTGTCCAGCGGACCAGAAATTGACGATGTCGACTTGGCATTTGTCGAGGGCTCAGTAAGCACACAAGAGGACGCTGAGAGAATCAAGAAGATAAGGGAGCGAACAAAGATGCTCGTGGCTATGGGTGACTGCGCTTGCTA
>JAHPYV010000016.1:4907-23480 GCA_019058495.1 Promethearchaeati archaeon | reverse complement strand
TTTCAAAGATTATATATAGGAATTGAATTAAAAATAGCTAGTACAATTCTGATGCCTCACTCCACGGCGAGGAAAGTGGATGATCGATGGCAACTGAACTCTTAGAGAAAGCATTAGATCTTAGGGCCCGAGGTTCTCCTGAAGAAGCAGCGAAATTGTACTTGCAGGCTGCAGGTGAGTTTGAGAAGAATAGAAAAGGTGTTGAAGCAGCTCAAGCATACAACGAAGCTGGTCTTCTTCTGAGCGAATCAGGGAAGAGTGAGGAAGCGATTAAACTCTACCTCAAGGCAATCGAGATTTTCGACAAGCTCAATGATTTGGAAGGAAGAGCCGATTCTAGTTACAATGCTTGCCTCGCCTTGAATGACATGGGCTCCTATGAAGAAGCAGCTAAGAACTGCTCCTTCGCCTTGAAGATCTATGAGGAACGAAAGAGCGACGATAAAATAGCTGATGCGTTATACGGACTCGGTCTCGCTTGCGTAGGTCTGGGGAAACTGGACGATGCACTAAGCCTGTTCAACAGAGCACTTGACATTTGCAGGAAAATGCAAAACTATGAAGGTGTAATGAGCATTTCCCTCGACATAGGGAATGCATATCTCAGGAAGGAAGACATTGACAAAGCGCTTGAGTCATTCAGAGTAGCCCTGGACATGGCCAGAAAATTAAAGGACGATGGCAGCATCGGCGACGCCATGAGTGCGATGGGAGAGGCATATGAGTTATCAGAAGACTACGGCAGATCGGCTGACGCGTTCTTAGGGGCAGCGGAAAAGTACTTGAATGCGGGAATGGGTGATTTATCAGAAGAGTACAGTTATCGCGTCGAGAACTTGATACTAGACTTGACTGGGGTCACGGCCGAGAAAGCGAAAAAAAGAATGCATGACATTCTAAGTAAGATCCCGAGAAAGGAACCATGATGACCATATTTCAACGAAACCCGGTTTTGGAATAGTCGAACATTTCATTCAATACAGACGGCAAAGACTCTTTACTTAATGAATCTGCCGTAAGTTATCCACCGTGAAAGGCAACTATTCTTGCATTCTCTATTTCTCTGGTAGATGTTCCAAGATTCTATTTGCTATGCTCGTAAATGCTCCATTGATCAACTCCCCTGTCTTCGCGCTTGTCTCAAAGAAGTCAGCGCTGATTTGTTTTGCTTGGCCTTGCCCTTCTTCCTTCTTTACCCGTCTCTCGTTGTCGAGGTCGATCTTGTTGCCGAGCAAAGTCAGGGGAATGCTACCACAGACTCCCCTAACCTCTCTAGCCCACTTCGGTATTGCTTCAAATGAGTTCTTATCCGCAACGCTGTACACAAGCATCGCTGCTCTTGCGCCAGGATAGTAGAATGACCTTATTCGCATGAATTGTGCCTGTCCACCCAGATCCCATAGCTGCAACTTTATCTGCTGTCCGTTCACGGTCAGAGTTTTGACGGCAAAATTAGTGCCAATTGTGGTTATATACTCTCCAAGAAAGCGATCCTGCGTGTACCGCAGTATGAGTGAAGTTTTCCCGACTCCGCCTTCTCCAATTACGACTACCTTGAACACATACTTCGGGGATTGGAACATGATTATGTGACCCCTCAACAGTAGATCAATGACTATGAAGATCTAATTAAGTTGTTTTCTGAAATCTGTTCGCACTTCATTCCCTATCTGTTATAGTGTTGTCGTCAATTAAAGACTTATCGTTATCGTTTTTCTCGTCCTTTAAATAGGGGGAGGTCAGGATTTTCTTTGCCTTTTCAACTATGGCTGGACCTATCCCTTTGACTCCTGCGACGGACCCTGAAAGTCGCTTTGTTTTGCCTGTTTTCGATTGTGTCACGGCGCTCTCCGTTATCTGCTTGAATACATTTAAAGGTGTTTTTGCTTTTAAGAGAAGGTTTTCCGCAAGTGTTGATCCAATGTTTGGCAGGCCACATATCAGATATTGCTGTTGCTGGGCGAGTGTGAGCACCTTTTCTTTAGGTCTAATGACGATGGGACGCTTGATCTTGACTTGCTCTGAATAAGCCAGCCGCTCTATGAACCTTGCAGTGTGTTTAGTGTCCGGAGTTGGAACTATGGGAACTCTAAGTTCCACTGCAATACTTGTTATTGCACCCCAGATTGAACTCTCATTTACCCGAGTGAATCTGAAGACCACTGGGAGATATCCTTCGAGAATAAGTATGGGTATCTCATAGGCTTCTTTGAGTCTGTAACATTCATCGAATAGTCTATTAGTGTAAATCGAGTTTGCGAGTTCCTTGACACTTTTTCTCTCGATTGCGACACGATCAGAAACAACGTAGTCTGCTACAGTCAATTGCTTTTCAACAACATTGACTTTGAATTCCCGGAGATAGTCGCTAACAGATGAACGAAGCTCCCTATTGTCGACAAAGACGGTCATCTTTCCTGATGACAGTTTATCTCTCTCTTCTGCGAATGAATCCAGAGTTCCTTGATCCATCCTTAACACACTTCCCTCTGGAAACATAGTCATTTGCCGTATTTAAGAGAGCATATCCCGAAGAACCGTTACTCAAATGCGGTAGTTTGGGATTGTCCGCGGCAGGTCAACAACTGTTTTGAATAAGCCAGAAAAGGATAATCCTGAATAACACCAACCTGCCTCGTTGTCTCTTGAACAGATATCAGAAGTGCGCGTCTCTAAATGCAGGGAAAGCTGAGACAAATTCCCTAGCTCGCTGCCCTTTTCCTTCTGCTCTTTGTTCGCGTCGCCGTCTCTCTTAGGGGTGCATGTTTTCTAGCTGATATAGTCTTCTCTCCCCTGGCACCCATGGCTTCAAGTTTCTGTCTTACTTTCATTCTCTCTTCTTCTTCTGCATCCCTCTGGAGCCGTTCCTTCAAAGGTAGGATTTCTCTATTGATGTCGAATAACTGGCAAAGGTATTGTTTTACTTGTTTGTCATGTTGTCTTGGTTTAATTTTATCTCTTTCGTATTCTGTCTCCAAGTCTTTTATTTTGATTCGTAAGTCGTCTGCCCCTTTAGTTAGAGTATTCACCTTCTCTGTTAGTGAGGATTGCTCTGATTCGCTGAGGAGAACTGATTCAGATTTGCCTGCTCCCGATCGACGTTTCAGGTGTGAATTAACACTACTCTTAGCGCGCATAGTCCTCAATTTCCTGTTGTAGTCTATCCGAATTAACTGTTATTGATAATATTGGGTGCTGGGTGCTTTAAGAGCATTTCCGATGCGATGCGAAGTCCACAACTAAAAATAGCGAACTCCACAATGCCTTGATACTTGGAGGGCTTTGTGAGTCAAGCTTCACCCGTCGTCGAGCAGACGCCTGGTCGAATTTCAAATTATGTTAAGTAATCGTTGATATAATTAGAATGTGACCTTTTTATATTAGCAATGTTTATAATAGTATATTCTCCCAGTATTATTGGGACTCGAAATTGAGTGAAGTTCACCATGTGAGCTCACCCGAAATCAGAGGGTCGCCTCGGAAAGTCACCATCTGGCAAAGAGATGAGCTTCTTCTAATTCTCGGATCTACCGACAGATGTCTGCCATCGGAAGATATCGCTAAATTCGTTAGCTTTATAGAGGACGTTTTGCCAGTCGACAGGATAATCAAGTTCCCAAGTGTTTCCTCGATTGACAGACAATTGGAACAAATGGTCAAATCAGAACTTCTGGAAAAGAAGGGTAATTGCTTCAGAATAACAGAAAAGGGCACTAGACTCGCTGATGAAGCGGAGTTATCTCTGGAGAATGATGAAGAGATAGAGAAGATCTGGCAGACAGTAAAGAGTGCGCTCGCCAGCCTCCCTTGGAGCAAGTTGATGTGGGATTCTCACCTATATGATACCTTAAAGCAACTCAGAGCAGAATAATGGAGCTTCAGAGAGCGCTTGACGAAGCTAGGACCCGCAAGCGCGGCGTCAAAACGTATATTAATTTTGTGTGGCAGAGACCTATAGGTCTACCAGATTTTAGAAGGAACAACAGGAAATGATCTCAAGCAGGAAAGGCAAGCTGGCCAGGCTATTCTCGCCCTTTACTAAGTTGCTTCAGAAAACCCATCTGTCGCCGACTGGCGTAACCGTTCTGGGGTTTCTTATTTCTCTCCTGATTATTCCTTTCATAATCGTCTTTGCGAATTACGCCTTGGGCACTGTGGCCATACTCGTTACTGGTTTCTTTGATGCTTTGGACGGAGCGTATGCAAGGGCGATTAACAAAGTCACTTTGCGAGGCGGATTCACTGATTCAGTCTTGGATAGATATTCCGATGCCATAATCATAGTCACATTAATCTACGCAGGTCTATGCAATGTTATATGGGGAGTTGTAGCTTTAGTTGGTTCTCTACTGGTTAGTTATTCAAGAGCTCGGGTAGAAGCATATGGCATAAAACACTTTTTGGTGGGATTCGCCGAAAGGCCAGTAAGACTTCTAATGTTGGCTGCTGCCCTCTTACTTGAGGGTTACTATCCTAAGGCGTTGAATTATATGATAATAGCGCTGGCAATTATGACGCAACTAACGGTTTTGCAGCGCATAATCTATGCTAAAGATGTGCTGGAAGAATGAATGAAATTAGTTCAGAGTTATGTTAAGTCAAACACATTATTAACGAATCTGCCAATGAACACTTTCGCCGCTTTCATCACGCGTTTCCCTTCATCGGTTATCACATAGTACTTTCTATCAGGTTTTCCTTTTCCCTCGCCAAGTTCCTTCTCGGTCTTGACTAGCCCGTCGTTGGCCATCTTGTATAGTATCACGTATGATGTGACTGTCGCAGGCCTGAAACCAAATCGCTGATTAATCATTGCGCGGATCTCGTACCCGTACTTTGGGCCTTCCTGAAGCAGTCGTAGAATGTAGACCCACAGATTGTCCCTCGTCAAGTTGTTAACGAATCTGCGGAAAGCCTTGGATTCATCAGCAGCCAATTCGTCAACCTCCAAAATAGATCGTAATACTGTTTGCGCGTCATTCACCTGTAATTCCTGACAGGGATTTGCTATCAGTTCTCCAGAGGCATGTCAAGCACCAATGTATTCTTTACGATCATGCTCTTTTTGTTTTCCTCCTGTCAAGTTCGTCATGAACAAGAGTTATTACGTGAGATGAAAGGTAACTTAAAGGTCCAACACTTATTCTTTTCGCATTGTGATAGTCCAAAGGCTTCTCGTCTTCAGCTGAAAGACCTTTGTTGCTACCCAGAACAAAGATATTATCCTTCGCAGGGTTTATGCCAATATTTCTGATGTCTTCACCTTTCTCATGTAAGTAGTAGAGTTCACCAGATGTCAAATCGGAGTCCAGTGTTTCTGTGAATGATTTGTTCTCAATAGATACGCCAAGCCAGATTGGCACGGTATGTTGCTTGCCTTTTTCCAAATGCACTTCCAGAACTTGCTTTATCATCGAGGCTACACCTACCTCCGAGAAAGGCAGTGTTTGCAGTTTTTCCCCATCTAATTTGAGGCGTATAGGTGGATTAGGCTTTCCTTCAAGTATGACAATGAAGACCGTATCATCTCTGATCCTTCCAGCCTCTAGAAGCGAAGCAATGACGCATCTACAAACCACATCAAGACGACCACTGGAGGCTGGCAAATCGTTCAACTTGAAGTCACTTGAAGTGCAAGCTTCATTTGCTTTCAGCAAAAAAACGCGAGTCATTCTCGGCTCAACCTTCTAGCACAACCAAATATCCCATGTAGAAGCCAAATACAGAAAGTGAAAACGTGTCTTGAATTGAGTACCCTGAACACCAGACTTTTTAAATACCTTTTTGCCTATGTTGAGACCTGAAACAGAGCATTCTAGAGGATGTTAAGAAATATGACTAAGAAGAGACGAAGTCGTGGAAGATCTAAAGGTGGATCCGGTAGAAAAGGATTGGTTCAGTGCTCCAATTGCGGTACGCTGGTGCCCAGAGACAAAGCAAAGAGGGTAACAAGATGGGTGTCCTTGGTGGATCCAGTCATGGCAAGAGAGCTTAGAAAACAGGGAGCAATTCTACCTCACGAGAAAGTGATGAAATACTACTGTGTGTCCTGTGCCGTTCACTCTGGAGTATCGAAGGTTAGAGACAGAGACGAGAGAAAGGATAGAATCCGGTACTAATTCAGATCGGAATGGTGCAGCACGCTGATTTCTAACTGAGCTTCCTCGCCAACCTGATTTGTCTGGAGGATTGGTGTCACTGCTTGATTTACTCGTAGTTGGACACTTCGCCATAGACTATGTGGTAAGGGATGGCGATGCTCTTCCTCCATCCTTAGGCGGAACAGTCACTTTCTCCAGCCTAGCTGCGGCAAGATTGGGAGCCAAAGTTGGAATTGTCTCGAAGGTAGGCCCAGATTTCCGCGATGAGTACATCCTAGTTTTCGCACGAAATGGAATCGACATCTCAGATATCAAGAAGGTTAAGACCCCTACCACCAAGTATAGTCTCAAGTATACAGGGGAAGAGAGAAGCCTAGCTCTCCTTTCCAAATGCGATCCAATAACGCCCCGAGATATCAAAGGCTCGCGTGACAAAGCTACCGCAATTCACTTAGGTCCCATAGCCAGAGAGATTTCTCCGCAGACGATTAACGAAGTTGCCAGATGGGAAAAAACAGTTCTTCTCGACCTACAAGGGGTAATTAGGAAATTCGATAAGAATGGTAATGTTTCAGTCGAAAGCAATCCATTACTCCAGGAAATGGTGAAAAACGTAACAATAGTAAAGGCCTCCCTGAAGGAGGGAGAAGTCGTAACTAAAGTGTCGGGCTTTGAGAAGGTAGCTTCTTCCTTGCTCGATATGGGCTGCAAGATCTCGATCGTAACACTTGGAGCCAGAGGGTCTTACATTTCCACATGTGATGGAGAGTCTCTATTAATTCCAGCTATTAAACCCCGCAAGGTTACAGATTACACAGGCGCTGGTGACGTCTATGCCGGTTCATTTCTCGTTGAATATGCGCGCACCAAAGACGTTAGACATTCCGCCATAATGGCGAGTTCCGCTGTCTCATTTAAGGTCGAAGGACACTCAACTTCTGGCTTCGCATCAAGAAAAGACATTGAAGAAAGAGCGAAGGAATACTTTGCGACTGGTCATAGTTGTTGAAGCAGAAAACTCATAATGAGTGTGATCGTCGCTCTGAAGAATGAGAAAAGACGGTCTGCTAACTGCATTCCAAGAGACCACAGATAAGATAACCCACGTTGCCTTTTATGTTAGGTCGAATGCATTCTTAATCAGGTTGGTTAATATGACCTTTGCACTCTGCATGGCACGTTCACCGTCGCTTGTTATCTCGTAATGTCTCTGGTCAGATTTTTCGTTTCCCTTCTTGACTTCTACTAGTCCGTCTCTGACCATCTTGTACAGTATCGTATGGGACGTGACTCCAGTAGGCTCGAACCCGAATCTTCTATTCATCATATCTCGGATCTCGCGGTCCTGCTTTGGGCCTTCCTGAAGAAGACGCAGGACGTATATCCAGAGATTCTCCCTGGTTAGTTTGTCAACAAACCTGCGTAACGCCTTAAACTGATCAACGCTCAATCAATAGACCTCCAGCACGGGATGTAACACTCAACATGATATTTGAATGCGACTTCTTATACTACTTATTCTCACGTCGGAGACTAATTTAACTTTCTCATGCGTCTTTTCCCTCAAGGTTATGACCGAAAAGGGAAACCGAGGGTTATGAAGCCACTGGAGGCAGTCCTCTTCCAGAATTTTGAACCACACAGATTGTTCAACTGCTGTTATGCAGCAAGATCAAGTCTTGGCTGAACCAACACATTGGAGAGAAGACAGAAGAAGCTACCCCTGAAAGCATTAATTTAATAAGTCGACTCGAACAAGATAAGAACAAAATTAACTGATTCAATCGTTAGTTCGGTGGGTAAATAGCAAATGAAGATTAGCGATTTGAAGGCAGGAATGAAGAGAGTTGACCTCAAGGTTAAAATAGTAAGCGTGGGAGAAGCGAGGGAAGTTGACACCCGGTTTGGCCACAATCGTGTTGCGACCGCAACTGTGGTCGATGAAACAGGAGAGACGAAACTCTCCTTGTGGGGAGATGATATTGACAAGGTATCGCCTGATGATGTCGTTGAGATAAAAAACGGCTACATAACTGAGTTCCGGGGCGACTTGCAACTGAATGTGGGTCAGTACGGGAAAATGAACAAAGTCAAGGAGTAGTATCCGTAGCGGAGAAGCGAAATCCCACATTTACTATCTATTTTTGTCTGAACTGAGCGTCAGTAAACAGACGGAATTCTGAGGGGACAACCGAAGAAGAATTTGAACTCGAATTCACATTTCAGTCAGTTCTTTTGGTGGAATAAACTTGGTTCGAGGGTCTGCGAGGATCCTATCCAGAAGTCTAACAGTCAAAGGTTTGTCCTCAGGGAACTTCGCTTCAAAGTCGAGGTAATCTGAGACGTGATCATTGAATATCTCGCTGTGGACGTCTAGTCCGGCGATCATTTCTCTTTGTTCCTTTATTATCTCGTAGGGTCTCAATAGTTTGAATGTGCCTTCCTTCACCTCTTGATATAGTGGCGTATTTGGCAATATGTTAAGTGTTCGGAACCTAATGAAATCTGGGTCTGTCTGATTGAGAACCTCCACCGTTCCCCGGACGTGCTCCTCCGTGAAGTCTTTTCCACCTAATCCTAGGAGGACATAGAGTGAGATCTGTATTCCAGCTTCCTTTATTCTGCGCCCGGCCTGTATAATGGTTTTTGAAAGGGTTCCTTTCTTCATTAATTTCAAGATCTTGTCACTTCCGCTTTCGAGCCCCATATGCATTCTTTTTAGACCAGCTTCCCTAAGTCTAGCAAGCTCATCAGGAAACTTCGCTATGGCAGACCTAGCTGACGAGTAGCAAGTGACCCGTTCCAAACTTGGAAAAGTCTGCGAAATCTTGTTCAAGACCGCAATAAGAAACTCCGTCGGGAGACATGTCATGTCTGACCCAGTCAAGAAGACAGTTCCATAATAGTCTCCGTACATCTTCTTTGCAACGTTTAACTGATTGAAGATCTCTTCGACTCCGAAGACCTTGAACTGTTCTCTCCCTTTGTAGATGCCGCAGAACTTGCATTGGTTATAATTGCAACCTTGAAATACTTCTACGAGTAAACTTCCTGCTTCTGACGGAGGCCTTATTAGTACCCTGCCCAAATCAAGTCTCAAGATATGTCACCCCGACTTCCATTTCTGCGAAACCGAAGTTGCCGCCCTAGTGACCATTCGAGTTAGTAACATTTAAAATGATGAGTTGGAGAAGCTCTATGTAAACACTTGGGACAGAGTTCTGAGAAGAACTTTGCGATGAGATAGATAAATATCCTGTTGAAGCGGCAAGGTAGCGTGCTATCATCGTTTCCTGCGGAGGTTCGAAGTGATGAAGATCAAGAAGGAAGCAGACTTTAGCTCATGGTACGATGAGGTACTTCAGGAAGCTGAACTAGTCGATATTCGATATGGTGTGAAGGGCTTTATCATTTACAGACCGAACATAATGAGAATCATCAATCAAGTCTATGAGTTGTACGATAAGGAACTTGAGAAGACAGATCATAGTCCTTGCCAATTCCCTGTTGTGATCCCGCTGAGCTACTTCAAGAAGGAGTCCGTGCATGTCAAAGGATTTGAAGATGAAGTATTCTGGGTGACAAAGGCAGGGAGCCACGAGCTAGAGGAACCCATGATACTCAGACCGACCAGTGAGACTGCAATCTATCCCATGTACTCGTTGTGGATTCGAACCTACCGGGATTTGCCTATAAAGTACTACCAAACAGGCTCAGTCTACAGATATGAGACTAGGGCGACAAGACCGCTTCTGAGGGGCAGGGAGTTTCTATGGATCGAGACTCATAATGTGTATTCCAGCATTGAAGATGCAAGGGAGCAAGTCAAGCAAGATATGAATATTGCCAAGGAGGTTCTGTACGAGAAATGTGGCATTCCATTCTTGATGCTTGATAGACCGGAATGGGATAGGTTTGCCGGTGCGCAGAGAACGTATGGATTCGATACTCTTCTCCCAGACGGCAAGGCAATCCAAATAGTAACGACACACCTCTTAGGTGACAACTTCTCAAAGGTGTTCGACATCCAATTTGAAGACAAAGATGGGACTAAGAAACTCGGGCAGCAAACCTGCTGCGGACCTGGAATCTCACGTATTGCTGCCTCTGTGATCTGCATACATGGTGACGACTACGGGTTGGTTCTACCTTTCGACATGGCTCCTGTCCAAGTTGTGATTGTTCCGATTGTATTCAAAGGAGAAGAAAAGCTGGTCATGGAGAAGTGTACTGATATCAAGAGAACTATTGAGCAGTCAGGGATCAGGGTGAAGCTTGATGAACGAGACATGTCAGCTGGAGCAAAGTTCTACTATTGGGAACTCATGGGGACTCCGATTAGAGTGGAGATTGGTCCCAAAGAGGTTCAAAATCATAGTGTAACCATATTCAGGAGGGACAACAGATCTCGTGAGAGCTTCGAAGACAAAAACGCAGTTGTAACTATTCTTAGGATTGCAAGCAGTGTTTTGAGCTCTCTCAGAAAGAACGCGGAAGATTATGTGAACAAGAACACAAGAAATGCGAAGACAAAAGAAGAACTCCTTAGCAATGCCGAGAAAGGTGGCTTCGTCAAGTTCAACTTCTGCGGAAAAGAGGAGTGTGCAGACGAGATAAAAAGCGGGACTGGAGGCATCGAGGTCAGAGGAACCCTCTTCGGATCAGATGAGAAACCCAAAGGAAAATGCGCATGGTGTGGAAAAGCCGCAACTGAAGTGGCATACGCTGCAAAATCATATTAAGAGAGAAGAGATCATCATAATAACAACTAGCTGCAATCCTCCAAATAAACAGAGTTGAATGGATCTAAGAATCATGACGAACAACTTGTCATGTTGAATGATCTTATGCAAGTATGATGCCTCGTGTCAAAGTGGAGGTGTGATGGGGAGCAATGTCGTTATACGAACTGTTGACAAAAAGACTCGGAGACGCAGAACACTATATAAAAGAAGATGGCAAAGCCAGAGGAGCTCTAAAGATGATAGGAAAGATCAAGGTGAATGTGAAAACCACAGACACCAATGAAAATGTGGGAGCTACCATAAGTACTGATGGAGTCGAATTAGCCAAGCAAGCGGTTGATGGTCCAGCGGTCACGATATCAGGAACAATCAAAGTGCTAAGAGAATTGATCACAAAGCCTGGAAGAACCAAATTTGACGAAGCACAGAGGAAAGAGCAAGTCAAAATAGAGTCACACGGTCTGAAAGGAAAACTCGTCCTCTCTAGAGTTAAGGATCTCTTATCAGGGTAAACTACCACCTATTGAAATGGGTGGCTTTCCATGGGAGCAGGCTCATGGTGCACCGCACCGAAACCTGGTCCATCATCGGAACGCAGCAGTCCGTTTACGGGGACTGGCCTGCCGGTAAGCTGGAAGAAGACACCCCGGCTGAGAGTGCACTCATCCTCTTTCCGCACCAGCAGGGATTTCACGGCAACAGCTAGACTCGCCTTTCTGTCGCTATTAACAACCTGCCCGCAATTGGGACACCTGAAGAGCGCATAGTTCGCGGACGAGTGCCCGCTCTCAGCCACAGCACCGCAGTGGCTGCACCACTTCGAAGTATGGTAGGCATCTATAATTGCAAGCTTGATGCCCTTGTCGAAACACCTGGCCTTGAGGTTCCTCCTGAAGAGGTAGAAGGGGATGCGAAGAACCTCCCTGTTAAACTTCCTGCTCTTGGGGGTGAAGCGAGTGAGATTCTCAAGGGTGATGTCAGCGTCAAAGTCTAAGGCGAGGTTGGTGATGTCTCTGGCTACTTCCCCAACCCTGTTCCTCACAAAGTCGCCTTCCATGGCCTCGAGGCGCTCCAGGCTTCTTCTGGCTCGGTGGCTCCCGCGGTCTGCGAGGCTCTGAAGCCTCGCCCTCCTACGCATTATCCACTTGCGCTTCGCCCAGATGTCCTTGCCGTAGTAGAGTTGTCTGAGGACCCTCCCTTCTGGCGTCAGGATGGAGGCAGCGAAGCACTTGCTGTTCATGTCGACACCCAGTATGTTGCGCCTGCCGGTCGCCTCAGCTTGCTCCTTCTTATTGAGGAAGGCTACGATTTCACCGCTGGAGGTTAAGCCGTAAGTTTTACACGTCCAGCCAGCTTTGATTAGGTCGGTGTATCTCTGGAAGTTCCTGTTTTCGCGTATGGGGATGGGGATGCGCTGCCCCGGGTATAGTCCAAGCTCGACGAAGAGCCTGCTCTTCCTGTTGAACGTTCTACAGTTTCTCGGCACGTTGAACTTGACGGTTATCGCTTTGATTGCTTTGCCCTTGCAGCGGGTGACGCTGCGCTCGATGTCGCAGATTACTTGGCTGTTGAAGTGGGTGGTGGCTTTGCAGGTTGAGTACATCTCTCTGTGTAGGTCATCAGGCGCAATGATTTTCTGTGCTGGAGCATATGTTTTGCTAGAGAGAGGGCTTCACCGCTGAAGCTTCTCAGAGCTTCTGACTTGCGCCTTGTAGCGTCAACCTGAAGCAGTATTGCGCGCTGCAAGCTCTCACCCATACCCATGTGTCTTTTGTAGTGATCTTAAGAACTCAGCGGCTATGGACGCAATTCCTCCACCCTCTTAAAAGGGTGGTCTCCTTGTGTCATTTCTTATGAGAGAATTGAGCAAGTAACGTTTGAAAACGGTCTTACCTGTCAAACATTGCGAAGTTCGTTGTGAATTAAGCATAGAGGACAAATATAAATAGCGAACTCATCATTACTATAGATTGAAAGAGGCTTCTCTGAGGCATCTTATCATGAGCAGTGAATCGGAAATAGTTAACGTTCTCTCAAGCATAGCGAACATCTTTCTTAAGGCTGTGGACGCTCTCGAAGGCAGACTGATGATGATAGAGCAGAGAATCGACGACTTAGAAAGGTTCCTTGCAGACGCTAGACAGTCTGGAGCCCAACCTACTGGTAGAAGGGAGCAGGCAGCATCAAGCCAAGCTTTCTCTCCGATGGCCCAAGCCACTCGCAGCACTCCGCCTCCAACTATGACTATGCCCCCGTCCCAGCCACAACCAAGAGCTGACGCATACAGTAACCCTCAGCCACAGTACGGGAGACAGGACAATTATCCTCAACCTCAAACACCAAGCTATGAATCGAGACCCCCGACATACCCGCCACCGCAGCAGCAACCGTATCCACCTCCTGGACAGCCGCAGCCTTCCCCTTACGGTACCGCTTCGCAGTCGCCGCAAGCACCAGCCGGCCCTAGACCGCCCGCCAGCCCACTAAACATACGCCAAGCTGTTACAGGTGAACTCAAAGACGTATTTGCAAAGATGAGGGCAAGGGCAGAGGGAAGGTAGTAGCGGGGACTGCATGCTAGCTGCTCAAGGACATCTCGATGACTAATTTGTATGCCATTTTGTGGTTTCGTGGCATGTTCTGATGGAGAAACTTTTTTCGTCTATTCATAAGTAATCAGACAGGCTTCTTTGAGGCGAAGGTCTCGGTCTCTTATTAACCTCACCCTCATCCTTCTTCGCTCTTTCTTCCTTTTCCTCACGGAATTGCATTGCTTGTTCGCTTCGGGCGGTCTCCTCCTCAAATATCAACGGGCGACCATACAATCCATCATACCCAGGCCTAAACTTGATTCTTCCTTCCCTGACTCTTAGAACCGCATCTGCCACTCTCTCGCCCGATATGGATGATACTTCATTCTTAGTCGCTTCAAGGAGTATATGGAGTTCGCTAGGGAACCTTTTGAGTAGCTTGTTGTACTCTTGCCACACACTTTTTCCAAAAACATCTCTTGCACCTAGCGCATTTGCGATGATCTCTTGAAGAGGGATCAAGCTGACATAAGGTATAGCTTCTTTCAGCCTATATCCCTCAGGTCTATCGGCCAAGTCTTCAACTCGATCTAGCACACCAACAGTCAACTTCTTCCCGCAGATTGGACATATATTCCCACATTTACGAGACTCCGCAGGACTGAGGAAAACGTTGCAGTTCCTGTGACCAGTATAGTGGTACTTTCCATACTCTGGGAAAGACTCAAACGTCTTGATGAATCTTTTCAAATCCTTCTTGCGGATTGCATCGATTATCTCTTTGTAGGTGATTTCCTTTAGTTCAAATTCGTTTGCTTCTCTGCCTAGGCGGTACGGCCATGGACTATGTGAGTCGCTATTGCTTATCAGTGTAAATCTATCCAGACCTGACAATCGCCAGTTCATCGGAGGATCTGAACTCAGACCAGTCTCGAGCGCGTGAATATTCCTTGTCTGATCCTGAAAGCAATCCTCAATCCTGTCGAACCCGCTCCTTGAACCAAACAAAGAATACCATGGAGTCCAAGCGTGAGCCGGGACAACCTCATTCCAAGGGTCGATCTCCATAATGGCTTCTACCATTTCTGGAGGAGCTACGTGCAGTTTTGGTCTTCCGTCTGAACTAAGGTCGCCATACCTCGAGGCCACATCAGATACCTGCTTGGCAACTTCAAGATTGGGACAGAGAATCAAAAGGTGAATTCTCTTCGACTGATCTCCAATTCGAAACTCTGTGTCAACCTCGCCTGTCACCATGAAGAGAACCGAATCCACAAGACCTTTCTTACTCTTTAAAGTGTAGAGTCCACTATGGTCAACCTCAGAGAGGGATGACTCACACTCCGTAATCCACCTCGGCGAGGTAAAATGGAGACTCGCCTACACTACAATGCCAAAACAGTGCACATGCAGGCCGAGTTGTCTCCCGTGCCAAGAAGACTCAAACCCTTGATCCTGGCTTGCCTTTCGAGATTAGCCAAATTCATCTGTTCGCTACTGGCTGCAGAATATTTGCTATGGATATGAAGATCTGCTATAACCTTCAGTTCACGTTTCACCTCTGAAGCGACTATGTTACTAAGTTAGGTATCCTAACTCTTTATATTGATTGTATTTCCCATGATGTTCAGAAAATGTCATTCGTTATGTGAGTATATTAGAAACATAGAAAGAACGTCATAATCATGCGAGGTTGAAGGAGAAAGAAGCCTTATGAAAAAAGGAAACCCAAAGAACTTAGATCAACGAGATCGGGTCATGAAGTATGAGGAGCGCCCGAAGGTTTTTGATTTCACGGACAGGGATCCTGTGCTTGACATCGAAGCGACAAGTGAGTATCCGGTAATGTACCGAGCGCTTGGTACAGAACCAAGAACAGGGCACCCATACAATGTGTATGATGACATACGGACCGAACCCTACGTAGTTAGCAAGACGTTAGAGACTATTGGCGATAGCGTAAGAAGAGTTGCTGCAGGATTCGTGAAAAGAGAGATAAGTCATGTCGTTGGCATTGGCATGGGAACAAGTCAGTTTGTCGGGCAAGCGGCAGGGCCGGCTTTCTGGCAATGGGCGCATTTGACAACCGAAGATCGGGACAGCGTTGAAGCTCTGACCTCAGAAAAGCCATACGACTGCGAGCATACTGCTCTCCTGTGCTTCAGTGGCAGTGGCAGTACGGTTGACACTATCTCCGCCTGCAAGACGTTTACTGAGAAGGGAGCATATAGCATCGCGATAACCTCTATAGCAGAGAGCCCCTTAACGAAAATAACCAAAGACACTATTGCATGTGTTGGAGGATTCGATACCGGCGGTTCTGATACATTTCATTATGCGACTCGCCTTGCTGCAAGTCTAGCTCTTGCGATTGAGTTGGGCAAAGAGAGAAGTGTAAGTGATCTCGACTTTAAGGAACTTGAGTCTCAACTCAAGTCGGTTCCGACCGCTATGGCAAAACGACTAGATGAAATTGATAAGCGATGCTGGAGCATAGCAAAACATAATGCTCGCATGCGGAGCGCATTAATTGTCGGTACAGGTCCTAACTATGGAACAGCCGAAGAGATGGCACTTAAGTTTGACGAGATGGCTCACATTCCCGCAAAGGCAATGGTTCCGACCCGTCACCTCCATGGGGCTCTGGGATTAACCGATGAACGAATACAGACTATAATATTGGCGCCAGAGAATAATGCATCCCGTTGGATCGAGCAGATTGCAGATGCGACGATGGTGTTGAAGGTCCCGTCGATGGCAATCGTGCCCGATAAGGAAAAAGTGATCTCACCCATGATGGATTATGTCATTCGAGTCCCGATCTCAAACGAGCATCTATTTGCCCTTTGCGTGGTTCCAGCCATTCAAATGTACCCTACTACTGTGCTGTAGAACAAGGTGATATCAACCCTGACTGCCAGCGAAGCAATATTCCACGTTATGCCAGAGCATGGCGGATGGTCCTCCCGAGAGGCTCTCACTAGAATAGAAAAAAATGGGAGGACGATATGTGAGAGGAGGAATGCTGAGAGACGGGGCGAATGAAGATCGGCGTCTTGGGGGCTCTGAATATTGATTTTATCATACACGGGTCTGCGCCCATGAATCTCCAAGACCTTAGGAATTGGGTTGGACCGTCGCAAGTCAGCTTCCTAACTGCAGGTTCAATCGGATATTTTTCTCAGAACTTCAGCAAGCCCGGTTGCGAGATTCATCTAGTTTCAACGATTGCAGACGATCCTTTTGGGAAATCAATCATCTCATCTCTCAAGAAGGCGGGGATCAGCACTAAACATGTGACAGTTGAACCTGGAACTGAATCAGGAATCGGAATCTACATGCTTTTGTTTGGTGCGCAAAAGGATCCAATGACTTATCGACTTCCGACTCACCATGCATGGCCACCCCATTTAACACGTGAGCCGACTGATTATCTTCTAGACACTGATTTGATCCATTGCGGAGGATATCTGCATTTTTCTGATCTTTGGAATGAAGACATACCGAATCTGTTTGCCAACGCTAGGAAAAAGGGTTCGATAACATCCTTGGACCCTCAATTCCCACTCATCGAGTTAAAATCCGCATGGGTGAAAGTCCTTAAACCAACCCTTGCCAACACTGACGTTCTATTTGTGGATGAGAGTGAGGCTCTGGGCGTGTCCGGGGCAACTACACTCGAAGAAGCCACTGAAATCCTAGGTCAAATTGGAGTAAGCAGAGTTGTTATCAAGCTTGGAGATAAGGGATGCCTCGTACTCTGCGATGGAATGAAGCTGCACCAAGCTGCAGTAAAGCCCACGAAATTTGTGGACAGCATCGGCGCAGGGGACTCCTTTGACGTCGGATTTCTCTACGGTATGTCGAAGGGCTACACACCAGAAAAAGCGGCCAAAATAGCCGTCTACGCTGCTTCAAGAAGCATTGAAGGTGTAGGAGGCACAACTGCATTTCCGTCAAGGCGAGAATTGAAAACCATTGAATAAGAAAATTAGAAAAGATAAGAATGTCTCATATATATTATGAAGCCGACGTAGTTTGTGTTTAGATTGGTTTGATTCTTCTAAAATGAAATATCCTGCGTTACGGTGGGAAGAGAAATTGTCTGAACGCATGTTCATGCAAGCCAAGAAGATCGCTGAGGAAGCCGTAAGGCTTGATAATAGCGGCAACATCAAGGCTTCCATTCCGCTCTATCTTCAGGCAGCAGAAATCCTTGCAAAAATCGTACGATTTACAGATAACTCGTCTCTCAGAGTCAAGTACTCTGACACTGCTAAGATGTACATCGAACGTGTTCGGACTCTGAAAGCGATAGCTGCCAAGAGCCCGTCAGCTGGAGGGGCGGGCAGACCGTCAGCTGCTGTGGGTGAACAGAGTGAAGAACAGGAAAGCATGGAACAGTCGATAATGCAGACTATTCTTACCGAAAAGCCTAGTGTGAAATGGGAAGAAGTTGCTGACCTAAGAGATGCGAAACAAGCCTTGCGTGAAGCCGTAATCCTGCCAATGTTAAGACCTGACCTTTTTGACAGCAAATCAAGGCGCGCATGGAGAGGGATCCTACTCTTCGGGCCTCCTGGATGTGGAAAAACCATGTTAGCCAAGGCAGTTGCAACTGAATGCGATGCGACTTTCCTCAGCGTAGACGCAGCATCAATCATGTCAAAATGGCTAGGCGAGTCGGAGAGACTCGTGAAGGAATTGTTCCGCATAGCTAGAGAAAAACAGCCAGCAATAGTGTTCTTAGACGAAGTTGATTCGGTGGCTTCAACAAGATCCGGAGAAGAGATAGGCGGAGAGAGAAGGGTGAAAACCCAGTTCCTGAATGAGCTGGATGGAGTAAGCTCAAAACCCATTGACAGGATTCTAACATTAGGGGCGACTAACAGGCCTTGGGACATTGACGAAGCATTCAGAAGAAGGTTTGAAAAGAGAATATATCTCCCAATGCCGGACACTGACGCAAGAAAAGAACTATTCAAGATCTACGTTAAGGAGATCGAGATGGACAAAGACTTCGAAATAGAACAGCTTGTGAATACCACCGAAGGGTACACTGGATCCGACATTGCCATGATATGTAGAGAAGCAGCCATGCAGCCGATTCGTGAACTTGACTTATCTGGCAAGATAACTGATCCATCTGTCAAAGTGCGTCCAGTAAGTATGGGAGATTTCTTGTCAGGCATAAAA
>JAHPYV010000016.1:0-4897 GCA_019058495.1 Promethearchaeati archaeon | reverse complement strand
TGTCAGACCTGTTGTTTCATCGAATGAGCTAAACAGATTCAAAGAATGGAACGATGAATTTGGTGTTGACTGATCAGTAGTACCGTAGGAAATCTGCTCTTTTGGAAAGGAGGGATGATCTTGGAGAAAGAAAAACAAAAAGAAAAACCTAGGACGACAACGCAAGAACGAAAAGAAACTGTGGGGAGAGAAGGGATTGACATCGACATGGAGTTGAAGAGGTTGGAGCAGGAGGTCAAGAATGAAAGCGAAAAAGTTGGAGCAGATCAGTCAACTCAGAAGCAAGGGCTGAAAGCGGAAACGCTAGCGGAGGATCAAACAGCATTGGGTAGTGAAGCTACCTTGACGCTACCGGACTGGGTTAAGTATCCTTGGATGTATACGAGACCAGCTAAACCAGAGTATCTAGATTCTTGGTTGAAAGACTGGTGTGATCTGGTTCTGAAATGGTGTCAGTTCAGTGTGCGCCATGTGGTAGGTCTCAAGGATTTTAAATCGTCAAAGCCATTCGATAGGTTGCCTGAGAAGGAATTGCGGGACATTGTCCAGTATATTGTGAGCAGGGGATTGGGTAAATGGATTGATAAGGACAAGACCGTGGCTAGGATTATGTGGCGTTCCCTCGAAGAGTGGGTCAATGAGCTGTACGAATGGGCTTACGACAATGGGGTAGAAATGCTAGACGTATTTTCAGTAAAAAGTGCAAACAGAGATTTTAGTTCACTGCCCGTATCCGATATTCGAAGTATAATGGAACTGATGGCTAAGAACAAAATGGTAAAGTGGATCGACAAGAAGCATGAGCAGGCTAAGCTAATCTTTCAATGAATCAAGCAACTTTGTACACTAGATTTGGCGTCTCTTATTTGCATCACTACTAGTTAAACCCGGGAAATACCAGCGTGTTCCTTTTGCGTAGCTAACATCTGTCCGCGCAACTCCAAGCTTTTCCAAGTTCCCGAGTGCCCTTTCCGCTCTTTCAGTTGACCAATTAGAATTGAGCATAATTTCCTCAACAGTAACCCATCCTTTCTGAACAGCAAGATCAAGAACAGTATTCGAGTCGTCACTGACCTCGACAGGAAGAAATTCGACTATTTTCACTCCCGATGGAAGTGTCTTAATACCAGGTATAAGACCAGCATCCTGGAGGACTCCAATTGCTTTAATGATGTCTCCCAACTGATTGAAGTTACCTGCCCGCTCTTTGTTGACTATTAAGGTAACTTCCGCCAAGGTCAGAATTCCGCCGCTTTCCTTTGCTTTCTTCCCTGCAACTTCCAATAACTCCACAGCTAGAGCGTTATAGAACTTCCCTTTGCCGGTCAGCTTCTCAATTACCGTGGGGACAGTTTTTTCACGGGAAGAAGGCACTTCCATTAACCCAAGTTCTTCCTTTAGGAGTCTGAGTTTCTCTCTGTATTCAGGGGAGGCCATTAGTTCGACATATTTCTTTTCAAACTCTCCGATTCTTTCTCTCAGATCCTGAACGTTGTTGAACATCCCTTGAAGCTCCTGGATCATGAGCTCAATTTTCTCCTTTTCAAAAGCTTGCTTCAGCTGGATCTTACGTTCAATCTCATGAAGCCCACACATTTCTCGAACAATGCTCCTCAGATTTGTGATCAATAATAAACTGGCCACCGTTAGGAACAGAAATATGCATTTGTCTGGTTACAGACTATATGGGAGTTGCGTCTCAAATCTCTCTTAGCCGTCTCTTGAAATCATCCAGAAGCCTGTTAGCATCTGTTTCAAGTTTCTTAGCTTCGTAAGCAGCCAAAACTGCATCAACCGGCAACATTGATAGCTTTGTGCGCCAGTTTCTGAGAAGCTGTAGCCCCCAATAGTCCTTGCGTGTTGTGGGGAAATCTTGGAGAACCTCCAGCAACACTTCTATGATTGGGATAAGGGAATCAACCTTAGCCATATCTCCACCGAGTTTGGCATAATCTGATAGTGTGATAAGGCTTGTCACAACTTCAGCTGTCTCTGAAGCTACATCCGCCTTGGTAACGGAAAGGCTTTCAATGAAGGATTCCAATGTTGCGTCTGATTCTAAGCCTTTGAATCGCTCGTAAACTAGAGGATATTGTTCCATTATCCTCTCTTCCTTCATGAACCCCTGTATTGAGACCCCTGTTTTCTCGAGTATAGTTTTGCACTTCAACATGTCTGTTATCAGCGATTGGACTTGGCGTTTGTAAGTTGCGACATCGATGTTTCCTCTCTCGAAATTAGACATAAGCGAGTTCAGGGTTGCTATATCAGCGTATAGGTCAGCTTCACATTCCAATTGATCGGGTGTGAGTCTTCTTTCAACCGATGTTTGCGATGATACGGGAATTTCTCTCGGTTGTTGACATTGTTCTTGAGGAACCACAACAGCTGAGAACTTCTGGGTTTCCTTTGCTGACTGGCTGCTGAACTTTGTTCTGCTTGCTTTGGTAGGTATGGCACTTGTCGGCAAGTTATTGAGTTTCGTGGAGAAGAGTTCGCTCTTGGAGTGAGAAGACAATTCATCCTGAGATGGCCTACTCTCCGCGACATCACGTTCAGATTCCTTCTCGCGCCTCTTCTTCGTAGGTCTTCTCGGAGCTTCCCTTTCCATGGTCTTACATTCTCCAGCTGTTGTTCACTTTGACTCACCAGTGCAGACGATTCAAGATGTCACAGGCTCTCAGAGTTCGACGGGTCTGAAGCCATGCCTTATTCTATCTTGCACGTGTTTCGCTGATCTTCCTATCCAGGAGGAATAATTCTTTCTTGTACTTTCTATAGAGTTTTGCGTAGTCTGTTGGTGTTATGTCACCAGCTTCGTATTTCTCCTCCAAGCTTCTCACGAGATCTTCTAAGGCTATTTTCTCACTTTCAAGATCAAGAGCTTGTCTTTCCTTTGGGTCATTTGGCATTAATACTTGCTCAAGTCTGTCAGGCCCTTCCTCTGGGACGTTGTGAGCGGTCATCTTTCCCTTCAAGTGGGCAACCTCATCCTCTAGAGTTGAAATCTGCTGCTTAAGATTGCTAACGTCATCAGGTCTCTGAGGAAGATCTGGCGAGGTCGACACAGGGGGAGGAGAAGTAGCAGAGGGTCTATAACCTTGCCTAGAAGGAACTGGAACACGGGTCTGAGGAGTAGGGGCCTTAGCATATGGTCCCTTAGTAGACGGCTTCGGAGATATTTGCGCGAACATTCCTTTAACTGTGTTAATGACTTGATAAAGATGATATTCCGGTCTCCAACTACTTAGGATGCTGAGTTTAAGGATACCTGTGGTTTCATCCACATAAGGATGTTCTATAGGCGTGATCATTCTGACCTGAGGCGGAACACGAGGAAAACCCTCTGGAACTATTATTTCCACTTCGAAGTTCATGCTTCGGTAGGGACCTCTTCCCGGAATGGCGCCTCTCCAGGTTCTGAGATCGCCGTACACGGGTTTAAACTCTGGCGCTCTATTGTAGAGGAGCTGAGCTTCGCGAGCAAGTGTCGAGTCTTCTGTCAGGGAGATCTCCTCCTAGATTGTACATTAAATCAAACCGAATTCTTTCAGGAACAATAATCGTAGGAATGCTAAGTTATATAAAACAAATAGCCTTATTGTGTTATTATGTTTTTTCATGTTGCGAACTCTATAACATATGAATGTTGACCGTTCTAAGCCAAGTGAAATATCGATCGATTTCGATGTGCGACGTCTGTTATGGGAGGGATCGATGGGCGTGCTACATCCGGTGAGGCTCAAGAAAAAAGTGCTTAAGAGAATTAGGGAACACGCCCAGTCGTCCTCTGGTACCGAGGTCGCTGGATTACTATTAGGAAGTCTGCGCCACGATACTCTCTTGGTCAGCGATGTAGTCACTGGCGAACAGAAGTCGTCTCCGACTCACGTTGCGCTAGAAGACAAATTTCTCGTCAGAGTAGCAACCGAGTATGGTCGACGAGGGAAAAGGAAGAGCATTGTAGGATGGTACCACTCGCATCCAGATTTAGGCTGCTTTGTTTCTAGCATTGATTTTGCGACTCAGAAAAGGTTTCAGTCACTATTCCCCGATGCTGTAGGTCTAGTCATCGATCCTAGTCCACCAGAAGAGGTGTCCCTTTTCCGCATTGAGGAAAACAAAGCAAGGAACATTGACGACTACATCTTAACATAGGCATACTAAAATGGCTAATGACTCAGTTTCGTTCAACGGTCATCCGAGTCCTTACCAGCGGCGCTTCGAGAAGAATCGGATTTCGTATCTTCGACTTCCCTGCCGATTTTTCCAATATGGGTCTTCGACACTTCCACTGTTTTCACAGGTTTCGCAATTCTGTCTGAAATATCATCAAGCTTGCGCGAAAAGCTAGCCAGCGTGTCTCCAAGGAATTTAACCAAGTCGCTGAGATCTTCTCTGAGAGCTTCAACAGTCTTCCTGGTTTCACTACTCGCTTGAAATCCTTCACTAATCTTCTTATCTGCTGAGCCTTGGAAAACATCTAGCTTCGCTGAGAAACTCTTTAGTTCGGGCAACTCTCCCTTGGCATTCTTATTGATTTCCTCTGAAAGTTTTTTCTCAAGCAGGTTAATGTAGTCGATAAACTCCCTCCGAAGGTTGTTGGTCACAGCACCTATGTATCTGGCCAGCTCAGCAGATTCCAACCTTTGGCTTTCGACTATCTCAAAAGTCTTCTGCAGTTTCGGTTCGACACCATTTAGTTTCTCAGCCGCAGCCTCAAGTGATATGGCCATTTCCGAGATCAGTTTCTTGACACCCATTATTTCTTTCTCAAGATCCTTAATTCTAATCAACACTTCTTTCCTTGCTTCATCAGATGCAAGTGAGATTTCTGAATCAAGTATATTCAAACCGTTAACCACGCGTTCCAAGGAGTATACTGTAGGGACATTGC
>JAHPYV010000187.1 GCA_019058495.1 Promethearchaeati archaeon | reverse complement strand
AGATTGGATACCCTGTTGTTCTCAAAATAACCTCCCCCGACATCCTTCACAAGTCCGACGCAGGTGGCGTGAAGCTGAATCTCAATAACCGAAAAGAGGTAACAGAGGCATTCGACGAGATTCTTGATAACGCTCGGAACTTCAACGCAAAAGCACAGATCTTGGGCATCTCAGTGCAGAAAATGACTTCACAAGGAGTCGAAGTCATGGTAGGAATGAAGGAGGACGCCCAATTTGGATCAGTAGTGATGTTCGCGATCGGAGGAGTCTTTGTTGAGCTTCTCAAGGATTTCTCTTTGCGACTAATCCCTCTCAATGCAGTAGAAGCAAAAAAGATGATAGGTGAGCTCAAGACACATTCCCTCTTAGAAGGATACCGTCAGTACAAGTCAGTGGATAAGAATTCCCTGGTTGATATACTCATGAAAGTCTCAGCGCTTGCCCACCAAAATCCATCAATAAAAGAAATCGACCTAAATCCCATCTTTGCATATCCCAAAGGAGCAATCACTGTCGATGCAAGAGTAATCCTGCAAAGCGAACAGGAGAATAGGAAGAACTTAGTCAACCAGTCTCCCAAGAATGGATGATACAGAGCGCACACCCTTCCCTTTGTTCAACTTATTTTGCCTGTCCTAAAACTGGAAAAGAAATCACGTGATACTGCGAGGAATAGGAACCATAGGGTGTTGTTCAGATGTCTGATGCAGATGAAGAGGGTAATTTCAAGAGAATTAAAGCAAACAGTCGGTACTATAAGATTGATTCAGACACTTGCATGGTTTTTCACGAAAAGTCGTCGGTGAATTTCAATTCCTGTAATTGTTATCTGTCTGCGGAAGAAAGGGAAATCACCTTGATCGACCCAGGCTGTTCTCAAGAGAGCCTGACCGACACCCTGAAGTCGTTAAAGGCAGAGCTCCGCAATATCAAGAATATCTTGCTGACGCACGCACATTCAGACCATTACGCACTAGTTAACTTTCTAAGAAGAAACAGCAATTGTGAAGTCTACGTTCATAAACTGGATCGAGAGTTTCTCGAAGATGCAACAAAATATGTCGATTCCTTATTTGAGCGGGCGCTGCTGAAGAATAGGCCCAAGTTCAATGATCTCTACCAGATCCTTGAAGGATTCATTAACAAGAGAGAGACTAGCCCGTCCGACCAGAAGTTGAACGTGAATCCAATTATTGAAATGATATTCAACACGTGGGACATCGAGAGCATCACCCCCGATCACGAATTCAGCGACAATGATTCATTACCAGGGGATCTAAGAGCATTGCACTTGCCAGGACACACGCCTGGTCATTCTGGGTTCCTAAATCGAAGTAGACATTTCATTTTCTGCGGTGACGTTGATTTCAACATCCGTGGTCCAGTTGTATCGAGCACAAACGCGAATATCTGCGATTTCAAGCAATCCATTCATAAAATGAAAGAGGTGGTAGGAACACAGAGGATCACGCGACTATTTCCTGGACACTGGCATCCGATTTTCTCGAATCTAGAAGAGAAGCTAGACGCATTTGGAAAAGAGTTCGAAAGAAGACAGCAACAAATCCTTGGAATCATTGCGCACGGACAACGCATGACTTTAGACGATATAACGAGAGAAACATTCAATGACTTCGAGGATTATTTTCAAGATTTCATTAACGAGGAAACGAAAGACTCACTGCTAGTCGGTGAGGCTTCTGAGCTGCAGACGAACCGTAACTATCTGATAGAGCTGGAGCGCCTGAAGAAAGTCATCAGAAAACGGATCAGGCAGGAAGATTATTGGGAACTGATGTAGTACGTCAAGTTTGTTGTCTTCAAACGAACTTAAGTATTGGAGAAGTGTAAGTCTTGCCAGAAGAGCTCAGAAACTCCTCAATAGAGCACATTTCCTGATTTTCGGGTGTCCGAGATGAGAGTTAGACTCCTGCGGTATCTGCTCATATTTAGTGGGGTGTACGAGATTGTTTTTGGAGCTATCCTCATGTTCCTGGTACAGCCCCTGTTCTCATTGCTAGGGATTCTCTACCTGCCGATTAACTATCCCGTTTTCTCCCAGGTAGCCGGCTTGCTGACAATTTGCTTTGGCGTCAATTACCCACCGCTAGAGCTTGTGGGCTTGCAACTTGGGGTTGTTTGACGCTGTCGTTTCGAACCCTTCACCTTGCCAAACGCGCCTACTGACGGAGGCGCTCCCCTCAGGAAATCTGGCCCAAACTGAAATCGCTGCGCATGTATGCTGGCTGAGCCGCCCTGAGGGCGATGTTGAGGCTTGCCACGCGGTCACGGTTCGCTTCAAAGCCACACGCGGTGCACATGAAGTAGGAGTAGCCTCTCCAATTGGACTTGCCAGTGTGCCCGCAGCTTGGGCACGCTTGAGACGTGTACCTTGGGTCCACCTCCACCAGTAGTACCCTCTGCCTCTCAGCTACGTGTTTAAGAGCGTAGCGTAGGAATCCGTACGGGATGCGGTTGACCTTCCTTCTGCTCGCTGCAATCCATTCACCTCTACGCTTTCTGAGGTGTCTGAGCTTCTCGACGGCTATGTTAGCGTTGAATGCCTCAGCCAGTCTGACGACTTCGTTAGCGAGAAGCCAGATACCCGCCCGAACATAGTTCATCTGCTTCCTGCTTAGGCGCCTGAGCTTGAGTCCCGCCTTGCTCCTTGAAACCATATCTCTGTACCGCTGGAGGAATGCTCTCCTCTTCTCGAAGCCAAACTGCCTAGTCGAGATGTCTTTCCCAAAGTACATCTGCCTGAGGATGTCGATGCCCGGGCTTACAATAGATACGGCGATCCTCGGGCTGTTTATATCGACGCCTAGCCAGTTTCGCCTTACAAGGAGCCCAAGTGTCTCCTTGGAGAGGGCGACGAGGAGGCTCTGGTCGCGTTTCATGATGATGCTGGTGAGCTTCCAGCCCTGTGAGAGATGTGCTTGGAGGCGTTGGTAGGCGCCATCCCTGCTCACCGGCAGAGCAATCCTCTTGCTGTTGGTTCGGAGGGTCAGCACAGGGTTACTCCTCTTTGTCTCGCTGAAGCTAAGGAGACGCCTGTCGAAACGGACAACGCATCTTCCCACGTCTTTGCTGCCCGTTGTTTTCCTCCTTCTTTTTCTTATGCTCCACGCGTAGCTTGTAGCCTCAACTACGAGCTGGGATGCCACGCTGTGTTTGCTTCTGAACACCTCGTATGTCTTGTTATGGAGTTGGCCTCGGCTGTTGACGCCGTCAACGAAGCTGAGAGCCTCCCTAACCATGCTCAAGAAGCTGCTGTAGGTTTCTCTGAGCATTCTTCTCTTCGTTCTTGTTGGTTCGAGGATGTTCAAAGGCAGACACTTTCTCATGGTATCCCCCAAAACCATAGAAACGCCGACGGTATTTAAACATCCAACTGGACGTTGGTTGCGATTCCTCGCACCTCTAAAGAGTGCGGGCTTGATCGCGACGGAGCCTGTGATCTTGTATTATTCCGCCAGAGATCCAGAGAGGTTTGTCTTTATTGCGATTTTGTCCGTCATACTGCGCATCGCTCTTCAAGCCATTATTGTTTACAACTCAGTCATACTGCCCTTCATGGCTACTGCACTTCTGTCTTTCGGATCTATTGACTTGGTCTTGGCGATCCTAACATTCGTCGCGATTAGATTAGAATAGGGTTGGGCGTGCTCCTGATTGGTTTTTTGTGTTGCGTTTTCCCAGTTCACTCCTATGTATGTTCTGTCGCTGTGCAGTTCCAATCCATGTAATCTCTACTTCTCTTTTTTGCAGCAAGATATGGAGAACCAGCGAGCATATATCGCGGCCTTGCCGAGGAACATAACGCTACGCCCAAAAGACAGAAAATTATATATCATACCAGAGTTGCCTTGTAAGTGCAACAGATTATATACTTGGTCTTAGCCTATTATCAGCTAAGGATATATTGAAGACTAGCCTAGATAGGTTGTTGTCGATCAAGTGTTAACAGGTCCAGAATCGTTGTAGCAAAAAAGAAGAGGGGGTCTAAGTCTGTCAGCTGAGCTTTGGTTCAGGAGAGGGGTCGAAAACGGCATCAGAGGAAACATAGATGAGGAAATCAAGTGTTACATGAAAGCACTAGAACTTGACCCTAAATACGCCAAGGCTTGGAAGAACCTTGGATCAGCATTCATGATTAAAGGGGATCTCAAGAAGGGACTCAAAGCTCTCACTATTGCGGCTAAACTTGACCCCAATGATTTCGACACTTGGATGGATATGGGACGGACGAAATACAATGCCAAGGATTTCCGTGGGGCGGTAGAATCCTTCAAGAAGGTTATTGAAATCCGTCCGGGATTAGGGAAGGCATGGCATTGGTTGGGGCTTACACTCCAGGAGACAGGGAATAGAACTGAAGCGAGCAAAGCTCTGAATGAAGCAATTAAGATCTACAAGCAGAGCGGCGACTACGAGTCTGCTGCAGAGGTTGAAAGCAAGATAGCAACAATAGGGGCTGAGAGTGCGGTCGGCGTAAACCTCCGCTCCCAAGGCAAGTTGAGGAGAAGTGGCTCATGATGAGACAAAAGCCCTGACCCTGAATTTGAATTCTATGTATTTTTCTTCTTCATCACTCTTAACACCTGCAAGAGAGAGACTCTCTCTGCTTCCCCAACGCTGAGAGAAGTCGAACCAGCGATAGAAAGACTAGAAGATCAACTCTCTAACGTAAGCCCTTTAAGTAATAGAAGAGAAACTAACTGAAGCACATGATCAGTGTGGTGAATAAAGAATGAAAATCATAGTGACTGCTGACTACCATGGAGAAGTTGAAGCAGCCATTAGCGTAATCAAGCTCGCCGAGGAACAGAAAGCCGACGTTATCATAGTCTCTGGTGATATAACCCATGCTGGAACAGTAGAAGACGCGCAATATGTTCTCAACACTTTGCTTGATGTCACGCCTAACGTTCTATATGTCTCAGGCAATTTTGATCCGCCAGAGATCTCTAAGGGGATAGAAGGATCTGACGCAATTTGCCTACATGGTAGAGCGCATTCGATAGGTCCGTACACATTCGTAGGTGTCTCAGGCTCTACGCCATCTCCATTCTGGTCGCCTTATACAACAAGCGAAAAGGAAATTGAAGCCACACTGAACAGTGCGCTTAGCTCTACTGACTCCAGGGACAAGTTGATCCTAGTTACTCATGACCCGCCAAACTCGACTTCGCTGGACAGAGCCAGGAATGGAGAGAGCGTTGGAAGCAAAAGTATCAAACAATTCATCTTGAATCAGCATCCGATCCTAGCTACCTGCGGTCACATTCACGAGTCACCAGGCATAGATAAGATCAACTCCACTGTTGCAGTGAACCCTGGACCAGCGTTCACCCGCAGAGTTGCCATAGTTTCGCTGGAACCAGAGGTTACAGTGGAGTTAATCAAGATGTAGCATTGGATTCACAGCGAGTTTTCTCGAGATGGTCTTACCAAACTTAG
>JAHPYV010000186.1 GCA_019058495.1 Promethearchaeati archaeon | reverse complement strand
GATTATGGATACTGGATCAAGAGGAACGGGTTTTCTGGTCCGGTCTCCAAGTTCACTCATCAGCTTCTCTCTGTACGAGGGTCCGAGCTTCGACTCCAAAACACCCAGAATGTTCTCGTAACGCTCGCTTCTTAGAAGCGACAGTGCTTTACTGATCTGCAGTGGTGTCAAATCGAACTTGATCATACCGTTTAGCAGTGTCTCAACGAATTGCTCAGAACTCTCCTTAGAACTCTTAGTCACGAGTGTTCTGAAAGCGCTCGCCTTGTCATAGAAATCCTTCTGTTCAAGGCGGGCAAATTCATCCGCTGTTGCTTCGTCACCTTCGTCAAGCAAGGACTTCACTTTCTTAACTAATGAGAACTCGTAGTCGAGTTCGTAAACTGGAGGGAAAGTGGAAAATGCCGAAGAGGGCGCATCGAAGACAGGCAAATCGCGCGGCAAGCCTGACTTCAAAGACAAGTCCTGTGATACCGCCACCCATCCCAACGGTATGGCTGAATGTAGCTTATTTATAATGCGAGCGGAGACGTTGTAATTTGTCAAGAAGAATCTCCTAGCTGAGGGGTCACTCCTCTCAGCAACGACAAAACTCTTCAATACATTCAATGAGGACAAGACGACGTCGTCGCCTTCCAGCTCACGGAGGACACGGTTCGGACAGAACACTGACAATCCATTCATAGCTTCTTTTAGGACCTCACCTACTACAACGAAAGGCCTGCGATCCATCACAAGGTAAGCAGCTCTAGCAGCATTGTCTCCGAAAAGTCTAAGCACCGCGCCAATCAAAAGATATCACCATATACCTTAACATGAGATCTATGAAAAACTCCCTTATAAGAAGAAAAGAACCGTATCCCCTACTGCTCAAAGCGCTCCGCTATTGCACCGATGTTCTTCGAGAAACCGTGCTCTGGATTATCATGAACGATTAAACCCCTTCCCCTAGCCGCGACCAAGTCACAGTAGCAAGGAATCAACGCTGTAATCTTTAAGTTCAACATGAGGGTTATCTCTTCTTTCAGCTTCTCACCTTCACCCGGATTGAGAAGGATTTGCGGCGGGGCGTGGTTCACGACGAGTATGATCTTCTTCTTCAATATGGCATCGTAAACGGTTTTGATAAGCTCCGTGGTCCCAGTGAGGTCGAGGTCGTCGGTCTTGGTGACAAGTAGCAGTCTATCGCAGGATAAGATAGCTGCTAAGCTTGTGTATGAGAAACCGGGTGAAGTGTCGAGTAGGACGAATTCTACTCCGCTTCTTATGAGATTACTCAGGTCACCAATAACATGTTGATAAAACGACGCTTGTCCCTCAGGTGTCAGATGCTCTTGAAGGCTCTTCTTAATGGATTCCCCTTTTGGATCAGCGAATCCAACTTGCAGGCGCTTCTCAGGAAGACCGAAGTGATCTGAGAGATCGACAAGAGACTCTAGGATTGAGCAACTGCCTGAAGACCAGTCATTCAACCAAAACTCGAATTCCTTCTTAGGGCGAAAAACCGTGAAAAGACTAGGCGCCTTGAAATCAAAGTCCAGTAGAGCAACATTATGCTTTTTCATAGCCAGAGCTAAAGCTAGATTAGATGCCACCACGGTCTTGCCTGAACCGCCCTTGAAGCTATGAACCGTGATAACTTCGCCCATTGCTACTTATCCAACCTCAGTAGCTTTTCGACCAACAGTTCTCTACGCTAGATTCAGTGCAATTGAGAAACAAACATTTCATGTGTTAGATAGGTATTCAAACCTTTTCTCACTATCTCTTTTTGGCGTGTGCTATCCATCCAAGTTGGGCATGTCTCCACAACTGGAGAGCGCGGCACACTGTTTTCTGCACATCTGATTTCTCAGCTCTCTTCACGAAGACTTTCTCAACTCTAGTCCAAAGCTCCCCCGTCAAGAATCTCCCCCAACCAGCACCATTGATATCCAGCAAACAAGTTCACTCCAAATAAGAAGAGTCTCGTTAGAAATATCATACAGGTAAATCTCAATCACAATTGTGTTGCCATACGACGCCATCCTAGGCAATAGAGTCTCAAAAAAATAGTAAAAGGGCTACCGGTCCGAAAAGAAAATTCGCCGTGTCCCCTTACCTTCACAACCTGCTGAGAGTTGCTCTCACAAACCTTGGTTCTTGAGAGCCTACTCATCTTCTGCTGGCTGAACGCCAGTTTCCTCGGCTTCTTCTGCTCCGCCAGCTTCAACTGGTTCGCCGATGGCAAAGCGTGAGCTAACTCGGGTTATCTTAACCTTAAGCTTCTGTCCAGGTTTTGCACCTGGAATGAAAACCACGAGTCCCTCGACTTTCGCTACGCCTTCACCGCGTCTACTGGTGTCGGTTACTTCAAGATCATATACTTTGCCAACTTCGACCGGCTTGGGTGGGAAAGACCTTCCTCCGCCACCGCCATAACCGCCGCGGAAGCCGCCGCCAGAACCTCTTCTGTAAGACATCTTTTACTTCACACCTTACTTCGTTTTTCTTTATGCGAGTTGTAGAGTACACTCCTCCTGAAAAAGACATCAAAAAACGTCCTGCATCACAGATCCGCAAGGTTTCCGAGCCTTTCTAGAAAGAGAACGTACCTCCAAGAACTCTGTGCCTTAATGCTTTTCCAGATATTTAAGGATATGGGATTAGAAAAAAGTTACGATCACACTTCAAACTGGTGTTAAACTAGTTAATGTGAGTCAGCACCACACCCACCCTAGAAAGAGAGCGGATGGAACTGAAGTCAAAGAGTCTCATAACTATTCTAGCTATAACCAAGAAGGGAGAAGGCAGTCAAGCACTCATTTTAGTAGCTCAAGCTCTTCTTGAAGAGATTCTATTTGCGACTGATAGTAGTTGTAATCGGCGAGGCAATTGCAGTGATTGAGTTTCATTTTGGCATACTGAATCTGGTACTTGATAATACTTAGGTGTTCTCTGAGTGGATTATTACTCGGCCTAGTCATACGATATGTCACCAACCTTAATTAAACGGAAGTCAGTTCGCCTGGCACTAGGATGGGCATTTGCTTCTTTGTATGGTTCTTAGAATTCCTTTGAGACAGCGCACATCACAAGTTTGCCAAGCTGAATCGATTCGAGAACAGGCTTAACGAGAAGGAATTGAAGAAGTACTTTATCGAGTATGCATCCATTCATATCTACTTTCGTGTCAGAGTGATTTGGATCGTTGAAACCATCCTTGATCTTCCCTCGCCTTCCCTTGGTGGCATTTCTTCGGTTCCTATGATGATTTTGCCTACGCCCAAACCTTCCATGAATCTGTGTCTTGTTATCTCGACAGCGTCGACTGCAGTAGATATTGCTTGCCCTCTCGCCTTCACAGTAACTTCCTTAACGTTTGACCCGCTGAAACCTGTAATAATTCCTAAAACGTAATCCATCGGTGGCTTTGTACCAACGTATACGACGTTTGATTCTCTAGACAAATCTAACTTCCTCCTTATCGGTATTAGTGAGGATAATAGACGACTCTTGCTTTTAAACACCACTAACGTTCTCTAATAACCAAAATGCACGGGCGATCCCTAGGTCCTGTGTGTATTGCTGTAATGATTTGACATCTAGCTCCTTTTCATTTTGAAGCCTCTTTCTTCACTTTTCTCAGCGCTTCATCCCAGTAATTCTTGATTGAGAAAGCCTCTTCCGTTTTCCACTCCCGTTTCTTACTCTCCTTTTCTCTGTGCTCCAATCTTCTGAATCTCAGTCCCCACCAAGCCGCCATATCCTCGGCAGTCAGTTTTGACAGTCTCTTGGGTGCTTCAAAAAACGCTTTCCTTTCAGTCTTCGTTTCAGCCATCAAAGCCGTGATCCTCTCAGCCGCCTTCCGTGCGTCAAGCATCACAGCAGCCAAGTTGGCTTCAAGAGTCGTCTTTATCCCAAGCAATCCTCTAACCTCCTCATTCCCCCCAAGCTTAGCGACGAACCACTTGCCCCCGTCGCAGTTGACGTGAACAGATTGGACTTGACCAGATCCGAGGAACTTGGATCCAGCTTCAGCCATTCCATGAATAAACATCAACACAGTTCCAAGGCTGAACTTCTCACCCTCAGTTGAGACGAATACTTCGCCAGTGGAAGCAAGAAGAGCACCAGCCTCGTCGACAACTGCCACTGATAAGACGTCAGGGTTGGCTTTCTGCACCTCCCCCAACAGACTCTCTAGCGTTGCGCGTATACGCGCACTTAGCGCTGACTTCTCTCGTACGTCAGGAGAAGCCTTCACCAATTAGATCAACCTCACGATGTCACCTTGCCCTCAAGTACCTTCCTCAACTCATCTATCGTCCTAGCTTGCCGTCGTTGAACGGCTTTGACAACCTTCTCCTTCGCTTTTCGCATCGCAATGCTTTTTGGATTCACTTTCTCCTTTAATGCTGACTCAAGAGTATCCCTGGTCAACCTGGTAATTGTCGTCTTCACTTGGTCGAACGCTGCATCTATGGTCGTTCCCATTCGATCTGCTACACCAAGCAATACGCCACCACTATTCGCTATGATGTCCGGCACTGATATTACACCCGCCTTGAAAAGTATCTCCTCAGCCTTTTCCGTGATCGGAATATTAGCAGCGCTTGAAATCACCTTAGCCTTGACCTTTGAAGCATTCTTTTCGTTTATCACATCAGGCCTAGCGCCAGGCACCAAGATGTCTACTGGATCATAGAAAATATCCTCTCTAGGTATCCTCTTGGCATCTTTGTACTCAAGAACAACTTTGTCACCAAACTTCTCACGCATTGCAAGAAGCTTCTCGATGTCCAACCCTTCCGGGTTATGAATGGCGCCGTGAATTGTGGACACAGCAACCACTTTAGCTCCTGCCTTGCTTGCGTACCTTGCCACTCCTCCTCCAACCTTCCCAAACCCCTCTATTGCCGCAGTAGCACCATTTACATCGAAACCAGCGATTTTACAGGCTTCCTCAGCGGCAACGAAAACGCCATACCCCGTTATATGATCCTCAAGGGGCATGCCATCCTTCTTCTTCGAAGAAAGACCGGACGGAAGAGCGTCTTTCACTCCGCCTTCTTTCAGAATCAAACCAACGTCAGAATCACTTGTACCCATGTCCGCGCCCGGACCATAGACCCCGCTCTTGGTGAACTGCTTTATGGCCCTGCCATATGCCTTTACCATCACTTCATGGGTCGGAGTGGAAGGATCAGCAAAGATGCCCCCTTTGGCGCCGCCAATAGGCATGTCGACCATCGCCCATTTATAGGTCATCGTTCTTGCCAGCCTAATTATCTCCATAGAGGTTATGTCTGGAAGCATTCTAATCCCTCCCCCAGCAATTCCAAAGGCAGTCGTATCAACAACAAGTATACCCTTCATCTTTGACCCAGGATCATAAACGTAATGAACAATCTCGGGACCGATTTCATCAGCAACAATATCCAACAACTCTTTCTCGGGCAGTGTGCTCAATCCTCCTAGATGGGCTTTTCCC
>JAHPYV010000015.1 GCA_019058495.1 Promethearchaeati archaeon | reverse complement strand
GCAGTATACTCGATGACCACGTTCTCCGGTTTCACCTCAGGATGAAAAAGTTACGTTTGAGCGACCGCATTAACCATGCAAGATTCTTGAAGTAAAGTGTCATACCATATTTCGTGGCGGCGACCCTAGCTTCCCTGATCAGTCTACGCGGAAGCCAAGTCGGATTTATATGGAACCTTATGTATGCATACTTCAGGAATGCCTTGAGATCATCCTTAGTAATGTCTGATGTCTCGATGAGCGGCTTGAACAGAGTATAGTTCGTAAAGTCGTTATCGACAATCCATCCTTTCTCGACGGCTTCACCGTAGAACTTCGTGCCAGGATAAGGAGTCGCCAAAGCGAATATTGCGTGATCGGGTTTGAGAGCATTCACGTAATCAATCGTCTTCATCATGCTTTTCTTGGTCTCACCAGGCAGACCGAATGCGACGGAGGCGACTGTGTCAATTCCTATTGAACTCGTCCACTTGAGGATCCGCTTCATCTGCTCGACTGTTTCTCCTTTACGTATCTTGTCGAGGATCTCCTGCTCTCCTGTTTCAACACCTAAGAAGATTATTACGCATCCAGCGTCGTGCATTGCTCTTAGCAAGTCGTAGGTGACTGTGTCTGCTCTGACTGTTGCGCCCCAAACGCAGTTTGTTCTCCTCTCTTTCATTAGTTTACATATTTCGAGTGTCCTCTTCTTGCTCAGCGCAAACATGTCATCCATGAATGCAACACCATAGACCCCCCTATTGGGTTTCAGCGATTCTATTTCACTGACCACGCTCGGCGCGCTTCTTGGCCTCCAGGTTGACCCGTAGAATGCTGAAACAGCACAGAAGCTGCAGCCAAAGGGACAACCTCTACTTGAAACCATTGTGAACGACGGCAGCTGAAGTCCAAGGATGCTATACTTGTCATTGGGGAAAAGGTGTCTTGCGGGAAACGGAAGTTGGTCTAGGTTCTTGATCAATGGGGCATTAGGTGTGTGAATAATCTTCTTTCCATCTCTAAAGCTCAGTCCTCTAATCTTCTTCTTACCATCGTTGTTTCTCTTAGCTTCAAGCGATCTGACCAACTTTAGAAATGTGTATTCGCCGTCGCCTCTTACGACAGCGTCAATCGACCGCGAACTATTGAGAGTCTGCTCAGGACAGAAGGTAGGATGGTAACCGCCGAACACAACATGAGTCTTAGGTGATGCTTTTTTCACATTGTCTGCCACTTCTACAGCCGAGTAGATAGAAGTTGTTAGTGCCTGAACTCCGACTACATCTGGTTGTGTTCTTTCGATGTGTTTCGCCAGTTGTTCATTGCTCACGTCAAGTGGTGGGCAATCAACGGCTTCTACCTGAATATCATTTTTCTCAAGTACGGCAGCGACGTATGCCAGCCCCAATGGCATGGAACTGAAGTTGATGAAGGGATCTCTCTTATACTTTGATGAGATACCTGGGGGGTTTACGAGTAGAACCTTCATCTTGACTAATTACCTTCTCCTAGTTTTGCATTTTCCTAACTCGCGCCAGAAAATGAGAAACTGGGGGTGCACTCACTTTCCCATTGTAACGATTACTTTGAACTTGTCCTGTGCCTTTTGTCCCACTCAGTCTCATGGTTCTTTATCTTCTCTTCGAGAAGCATGAAACCTCGAACCAGATCCTCTGGTTTTGGTGGACACGCAGGAACGAAGACATCTACAGGAACGTATTTCTCTATGTCAAAAACCATGGAATAGGAATCCCAAAATGCCCCACCCGATGTGGGGCACTGACCGAAGCATATGACGTATTTTGGATCAGGCATCTGCTCGTAGACTCTGATCAGCCTAGGCAGCATTTTCTTTGTAACGACGCCACTTATCATTAGAACGTCACATTGACGAGGTCCAAAGAGTGGCAGAATGCCGAAGCGCTCCGTGTCAAATCGGCAAGCCATAGCTGCAGCGCCTTCAGTCATGCAACATCCGAGACCGAATTGGACTGGCCAAGGACTGTACCCTCGTCCCCAACCCTGAAGTTTCTTTACCAAACCTATGTTCTGAACGAAATTGGCGAGGCGTACGCCGCGCGATGCGCTCTTCTTGCCTGAGCCTCTTGGTTTTGCTGATTCTTTGTTACTTAGCTTCACATCGACTCACCTGTTCTAGCTTCAATTCTCCTCTGCGCATCGCGGAGTGCTATGAGCTCACTGCCGGTTAACATGGTCCTAGGAAGCATTCTCAGTGAGTACGCTATCCCAATTGTCAACACAATTATGAATATGAAGGTTGACCAGACGACTGTAACATTCAGTCTCAAAGTCGATGCTGCTAAAATGAATAGGAATGCTGAAAGCACATCAACGACTGCGAAAACAATCGCATAAAGGTAATAAGAATATGGAAATGTTGCGCGAGCTTCCCCAATTGGGATCTGCCCACACTCATATGGGCTCAATTTCGCCTCACTTTGAGGGTTATGTGGCCGCAGAAGATAGGATAGGACAAACATGAGCATGGTGAGTAGGAAAACGACTATCCCGTAGAACATTACTGGAAGGAGTTCAAGATAGGGCTGCATCTTTCACAGTCTCCTGCACGGCTCTAGGACTGCTGTGCTGTCAACTGTTTTCATCAATGTTTCTTAAGAAGATTTACTTAATAAATCATTTGATGAAAAGATATATATACTTTACATATTCAATCCTATAGCGTTTTTTACTCCGAACAGGTCTGGAAGACATACCTGCTAGTGCAGTTCGAGAATGAAAAGCGTTGCATAAGCATCGTTAGAGGGAGCGGATGCCTTTGCCAGCGATCGATTTAGAGTTGATCATGTTCGTTTTTTTCTCCGCTGGCGCGATTTTCTCTGCGATTCTTGCTGTAGAACATAAAGAGATCGTTTACGCAGCGTTCTCATTTGGCTTCGTTTCCGCTTACGTTGCCGGACTTTATTTGCTCCTCAATTCTCTCTTTCTTGCTGTCGTACAGCTCGCAGTATTTACAGGAGCAATATCAGTTCTGATCATTTTTGGGGTATTGCTGATTAAACGCGAGAAAGGCGTTTCAGCTGAACCTACAGCTTCCCCCCGTAGAAGAGTTCTCGGGTTCCTACTTACAGCAAGTTTTGTTTTATTGACTTTTTACTTGATCATGCAGTTCCCCTGGCCTGATACTCCGCCTGCAGCTAATGTTGCTCGGGCTAGTTCGTTGCAAGAGCTATCGCTATCACTTTGGGGCATGTATGCTCTTGCAGTTGATCTTGTAGGAGTCTTCTTGCTTTCATCGATCATGGGCAGTGTTGTTCCCTTTTTGGTCGGCTGTTTGATTGATCGTTCAAGGGCACGGGTGTTCTCTTGAAAAGGGAGAAGGAAGAGACCGTAGCCCAGTACACTCAAGGAAAAAGTGGCCGTGGGAGGGAGAAGGTCTAGATGATTCCGTTAAGCTACTATATAGTTGTCGCCTTAGTCCTGATCGGCGTTGGCGTTTACGGAATAATCACCAAGAGAAATCTGATAAGAATTCTCATTTCCGCAGAGATAATTGGCAACGGAGTCAACATCATTCTAATCGCCTTCTCACTCTACTCGAGCCCGTTTTCTATGACTGGCCAGAGTCTTGCGCTCATCATCATAGCTCTCTCAGCCGGTCACACAGCGATCGGCTTAGCGATCATCATGCTATTCAATAGGAGATACGGGACCGTCGACCTTGAAAAGGCAAGAGAATTGAAAGGATAATAATCAAAGGAAAACACTTCAGATCTCTTGAGGGTGTAGAGACTGTTGACCAAGAGAATCGAATCGAAAAAAGCCCGCAAGGAGAAGCTAGGCGGTATAGTCGAGGCTGTCCTAGCAGCTCTATCAGATAGAGTTCACCCAATGGAGAAGAATCTGATATCAGATTCGAATGCATCGATAAGAGTAAAGCCCGAGGAGATCCGGCGAGCAGCGTCTCTGCTGGCAGTAGCCCGCTGCGACCTCTACATGACCTGCTCTACAGTATACTACCAGCCGATGTTATTTCCATTCTTCCAGTGATAACGCTAATAGCGTTCGCCTTACTTTCTATTGCCCTTGGATAAGAGTCAAGGGAATAGCATTAGGCGTCGCAGCAACAGTGATTACTGGCTTCATTTTCATCGTACTCGACTTCTCAGGTTCAGCCCTAAACTCAACGCCCATATTTGACGGCTATACGAAGTTCTTCACATACTTGATCCTTATTGTCGGCTTTTTCGTCTTAGCCGCTTCAAACCTTTTCATTGGAGACAAGGCAGAGTATTATTCGCTTTTGCTCATCTCTATTGCTGGAGCACTTCTCGTAGTGGCATCCACTGATCTAGTAGTCTTGTTCGTAGCTTGGGAGCTAATGAGCATTCCAACCTACCCGCTCGCAGCACTCGGATTGAGAAAGGAGTCAATTGAAGGAGCGATAAAGTACTTCATCTTTGGGTTGACTTCCTCTCTCATAATAGCTTTCGGAATAGCAATTCTATATGGAATCACAGGTTCAACAAGTCTCCAAGTCATATCAACAGTACTCTCGGGTTCGACTTCGGTTCCACCGCTAACAATGCTACTTGTAGTCTCGCTGTTCATAGTAGGATTTGGATTCAAGATAGGAGTACTTCCTTTCCATATGTGGATACCGGACACGTATCAAACGGCTCCAGGAACTGTTACAACTTATCTTGCCTCAGGAACAAAGAAAGTCGGGGTCGCAGCGTTAATCCGAATACTACTCTTGGGGCTACTCTTTGTTAGATTAGGCTGGCTCCCATTGATCATAGTTCTCTCAATAGCTACAATGATTTTGGGCAACCTTCTCGCCATAACGCAATCTGACATCGCCAGAATGTTAGCGTATAGTTCGATAGCTCAGATGGGGTATCTCTTCGTAGGCATTGCTGCTTCAACTACTTGGGGTATAGCTGGTGCCATCTTCTACGCCCTAGTACACGCCCTGATGAAAGCGTCAGCCTTCATCTCAATTTCAGTTATCGCCTACTTCACCCGCCGCCCAGTGACGCTTGCAGAGACGGCAGGACTAGGCAAGAGAGCTCCGATAGCTGCGTTCAGCTTTTTGGTAGCAATTTTATCCTTGATTGGACTGCCAGGTACAGCTGGGTTCATAGGAAAACTGGTGGTATTCTCCTCTGCAGTAGATGCAGGCCTGTGGTGGCTGGCCCTCGTAGGTGTGCTTAACACAGTGCTATCATTGGGATATTATATGAAGCTCATCAAAAGCATATACCTCGACGAGCCTGGCGAGTCTTCTCTCGCCGTAAAGCAACCAAAGGCCGCTACAGCTGTCCTTGTAGTTAGCTCAGTAATGATAATCTTTCTTGGAATAATCCCATCGCCGTTTCTCGATTTTGCTTACTACGCTGCTGGGTCGATTCTGCCCCCACTCTGACCCTGACTTGATCTTAGAAGCTGAACAACTGACACTCGTCTCTTGAGAATTTGAAATCGAATAGCCGAAATTGGCTACGCGATGGTAAGGGAAGCCAAGTCAATAGGTGTCCTTGTTAATATCTCATAACCCGATTTGGTGACGAGCACGGTGTCTGAGTGTCTGAATCCGCCATACCCTTCGAAATATATTCCTGGTTCAATACTTATTATCATATTTTCTTTCAGCTGGTAATCCCATCCCTCAGCAACCCAAGGTTCTTCATGAGTGCCGATTCCTATTCCGTGACCAGTTCTGTGCAGAATATTCTTCTCATAACTCTTCTTGACCAAAAACTTCTTAGCTACCAAGTCGACCGTTGAGCAGAGAACTCCATCTTTTACCTCGCTTAAGGCTTTCTCACGAGCTTCCATCATATCTTTGAAGTAAGTGGCAGCTCTGTCTTCTACACGCTTTGCGAAGAATGTTCTCTCACACTCGGCTGAATAACCATCAGCTTGCACAGTAGTCAGCTCGACATTTGGAACTCCACCTTTGATCACGTCAAAAGCGCTGGGAGCCCGATGCGGCATCGTTGAGATTGCACCCATCCAAACTGCAGCAGTAGAATTCGTAACTAGTAGGTTGGCGTCAGGTATCTTTCCGAGAACAGTCGAGTACATTTCCTGGCTCGCTGGCGCGATTATTGCCAGCAAGGAGGCTCCTTCTTTTGAGTTCGTGAGGAGTCTCTGGGCGATTTTGTCAGCAACTTTGGCTGCGAAACGGATCTTCTCGACTTCCTTAGGAGACTTGATGACTCTTAATTGCTCTACTAAATCGATGGCTTTGACTTCTCTTTCTCTACCACGAATACATTCGGCGATTCCCGTGGGAAGCGACGACTCAATGCCAACGTTTCTGTATCCTTTAAGATGTTCTTGCAGTAGAGTAGACCAATTTCCTCCCGATTTCGCAGGATATTCAGAATAGGAACGTACATCCTTTATCCAGGAAATCTTCTTCGCATGCTCCTCTTCAAGCCTTGGCACGAACAGGAAAGGTTCATCGTCTTGAGGAACAACGACAAAGAATATACGCTCGAATGGTCTGTATGCAAGTCCCGACAAATAATAAGAGTTCTCAACAGTTCCAGTAAGGTAGACGTCTACCTTCTGCCTTTCGATGAGGGATTTCAGCTTCTTGCTTCTCTGAGAGTATTCCTGTGGATCGATCCTCAATGCCATGACCAATCACTCGTGATATGCAGGTAATTTGATTTAGCTTTACATAGAATAAGAAAGGGGTAAAAATAAGAGTATCTATTTCTTGTTTTTTCCCGATTCCATTTATCTGGCATTATGAAGATGGAATGGGGATATTGTGGGATAGAATCGCGATCTATCACTTTGAAATCATAGGTCGTGTAGGATCCATTGCCTAACCAAAATTAACGAACTTAGTCTTGAATCGAGCGCTTGCAGTCGACAATCGTCCCCTCCTGACCCGTGACTATTCACTCTGAAGGCAGTTAGATTGATCAAGGTGAAAAGGAATCCCAATAACGATGACTTCTTTTCTTCCAGGCTCATCTGTGATGCGCGACAACATATCGCTAAGATAAAGCCTTCAGATGACAAAAGCAAAAGGAAACTGATAAATACAACATAAATGAGAAACAGTAACCACTATTCTCTTACGTCCTGAGGGGGCTTTTTTCAAGCAAGCCCCAAACTTGGGGACACAATAAGGAGGAATAAGGATCTTGACAGATGTCTACAAAGCTATTGAAGATATTGTAGGATCTAAATATGTTTCTCAGGATGACTTTGTCAGACAAACCTATGGCAGAAGCAATGATGGCGCCTTGCCTGAACGGTGGCCCGACGTTGTTGTCAGACCTGGATTGACCGACGAGGTTTCTCAAATCCTCAATATCGCCAACAGGCACAAGACGCCAGTGGTTCCACGGGGCGGAGGATGCGATATCTCAGGAGGCTCCAAACCCATCGAAGGCGGCGGAATAGTAATAGATCTAACGCGAATGAACAAGATAATCAATATCGACGAGCAATCACTAACCGTCACTGCTCAGGCAGGAATAACTTGGGCACAACTTAACAGCGTTCTATCAGAGAAAGGCTACTACACTGGCAACCTTGGTCCAGGTAGTGGCTTGTCCGCGGCTATAGGAGGAGGACTCTGCCACCACAGCGTCGGCGGTGGAGGAGGAGCAAAGTACGGAACATGCACTGAACATGTAGTGGCTCTTCAGGTCGTCCTGCCTCAAGGCGACATAATTCAAACAGGCTCAAATGCAAGCGTCTACGTGAAAGAACCTTTCTGCAGATATGGTCTCGGACCTGACTTGTGCGCCATGTTCTTAGGCGATCAAGGAATACTCGGAGTAAAGACAGAGGCAACCCTCGAAATATTCCCAAAGCCACCGTACCACGCTGCGAAAACATTCACACTAAAAGAACCATCAGACGTCAAAGCCGCGAAGATCTGGCTTGCATGGAGAAAACGCGGAGAGCTAGGGATTTATGACTCCCAATACTGGCCCCAGTTGACCGTTCAAGGTTACGGAGGAACCTTGGTACCCCAAGTTGACTTCCCACTTTTCAAGCCCTGGAAAGGGCTCAACAAAGCCATTTTCTTCTATACCATGGAAGGCGAAACTCAAGAAGAGTTAGAGTCAAAGCAGAAGATCGTAGACAAAATTGTCCTTGAGAATAGCGGAGAACCATTTGGAGACACAATCGAAGAAGGAAACTGGGCAAAATGGCATTACGAGGGAAGCGGGCACTGGCAGAACTTCCATCCGTTCTGGGGCTCTATCGGACCTGGCAGCATACCATGCTCAACTGAGCACCATCTTCCAATACACAGATTCCCTGAGGTCAATAAGAAGTTGGGAGACTGGGAAATAAAGAACATGGACAAACTAACGAAGGCTGGACCAGCCATAAGTGCGTTGGCAATGGCACTACTCTGTGGACACACAGCTGTTGAGATGGATTGCGGATTAGTGGTCTGGCAGGATGAGACCAAGAGAGAACTGAATTATGAACTCTGGATGGATCAGCTCAAGATGCTTGCCAAAGAGGGTGGGATGCCATACGTAATGGGCGAGGCAATAAGCAGAGCATTCGTTGCTGCGGGCGCATACCCAGGGCCATACTATGACTTGCTGCGATCGATAAAGTCCACCTTGGATCCTAACAGAATCCTCAGCCCAGGTAAGTTCTACCTGTGAGGAATGACGATAGGAGGAGGCCAACAGATGTCAGAACAGAGAAGTGAGATTCCGTTTTCAAACTTAAGAAAACTTGAGAAAATGGTTGCAGCGTGCTCACGAATCGGTGACTGTAGACAGATGGTGAAGCCCGTCGATGGAAGATACGATGTGTGCCCTGTCAAGGACTTCCTTGGCGGATTTGAACCCTACGTTGCTAGAGGTAGATTCAGAATAGCGGACGGTCTACTGAGAGGGACTCTCAACGTTAGCGATGGGCTTGCTAAATCGGTCTATGAATGTACGCTCTGTGGAAGTTGCAGAGAGGCGTGTCACAAAGCTGGAAACGCATGCATAGAGCTTCCCATCAGTCACTGGATGAACCACGTCAAAGTATTCGAGGCTCTAAGAGCAGACTTGGTTGAGGCAGGCTACGGACCGATGCCAAGGCACAAGGAGATCTATGGATCTATCGAGAAGGAGCATAACCCATACTTCGAGAAACATGACGAAAGAGGAAAATGGATGCCAAAAGGAAAACCTTTGCCCACAAAAGGTCCGTTGGTTCTCTTCACCGGTTGCACAGAGCCATACAGACAACCAGAGGTGCTCACATCTCTTCTTGGAATACTTGACAATGCTGGTGTTAAAATTGCAGTCGCAAATCCCGACGAGTGGTGCTGCGGATCAGTTGCTATCCGGACAGGCAACAAATCCTTGGCTCAGAACCTCGCGAGGCACAACGTTGAAGCAATGAAAAAAGCTGGCGCAAAGGATGTCTTAGTACACTGCTCAGGCTGCTATAGAACACTGAAGAACGATTACCCTGAGTTCGTAGATAAATTACCATTCAACGTAACCCATGCAAGCGAATTCATTAGAGATCTTGTTAAGGATAACAAATTGACCTTCAAGGAAGATCTAGAGGAAGTAAAGGTCACCTATCATGATCCATGCCACTTGGGCAGGCAAGCAGGAGTCTACGATGCTCCACGAGAAGTTCTGAAAGCAATACCAGGTGTGGAACTTGTCGAGATGAAAAGGATCCGGCAGAATGCGTGGTGCTGCGGTGCCGGAGGAGGAGTGAAATCAGCATTCAGTGACTTAGCAGTGAGTGTCGGAATGGATAGGTTGGCTGAAGCAGAGGCGACCAAAGCAAAGTTCTTGACATCAGCCTGCCCATTTTGCAGGGGAAATCTCATCGACGCCACGAAAACAAAGAAGGCAAGAATCCAGGTAAAAGACATCGTCGAGTTAGTAGCTGATGCAATAGCCTGAGACGTGGAGACGCATAATGCGGAAGCGCCTTGCGACTCTCATGCAAGGATCGGAATCATGGAGGAATCGGGATGGGAATCGTAGAGTTAAAGAGAACTCTGGAGAATATCGTTGGATCTGGCAATGTTTCTAATGAGGATTTTGAACTAGTATGTTATTCCAGAGGTTGGACCGCAGATATCCCAAGGGAACACCAGATTATTGCCAAACCCAAGACTGTCGAACAGGTTTCAGACATCCTGCGCACCGCCAATGAGATGAAAGTCCCTATAGTGCCCCTTGGCGGCCAATCGAATCTTATTGGTCACCCCGAGGGAGTCTTGTGCCTTGATCTCACTGGAATGAATAAGATGATTGAAATTGACGAGGGATCATTGACTGCAACAGCTGAGACTGGTATGACATGGGAAGAATTCTTATACGAACTTAGTAAGAAGGGGTGGACGGCTGGACCCCACCTTCATTCCGCTCCCACCGCAACATTAGGAGGCAGTGTCGCTCTATGCTCCAATGGGCCTACTAGTGCCAGGTATGGTCTGGTTGGACATCAAGTCGTCGGGTTAGAAGTAGTTCTGCCCAATGGGGGCATCGTACAGACGGGTTCTGGCGCCAATCCTAAAGCCAAGAATTTCGTTCGATACGGTTTCGGTAGCGATCTTACCGGATTGTTCATTGGATCTCATGGTATCTTTGGAGTAATCACTAAGGTAACTTTGAGAATCTACCAAGAACCTGAAGCAACGGAGATTCAAGCATATACATTCAACAGCCTAGAAACAGCATGCAAAGCGATGTATGATATTCAGAGGAAAGCGATTCCGATAGAATCAGCATACATTATGATGGGCTTCTATCTCCAATACACCTACCCAGAGATAAAAGCCCCCTTTGCAATTGCCCCGATAATCACAACAGGAACAACTGAAGAAGTCGTTCTCAGCAGGAAGAGAGTGCGAGAACTCTGCTTGAAGGAGGGCCAGGAGGTTACCGACCCCAAGATCATGGGAAAGGTAAAAGAATGGTGGAAATATGATTTCGCTGGCCAATACAAGGCTCCTCCACCCCTAGTACTGATGCCAGTTCCTCTATGCTCATGTATACCAACACTTGATGTGCCGAAAGTATATGATGCCTACGTGAAGTTCTGCATTCAAGAGCTAGGTAAGACAAAAACACTTACTCTTGCACAGGCCTTCGCCTGTCAGAATAACACGGTCTTCACGCCGCTGATTATGTACGATGAGAGAGATCCAGAAACTTGGAAACGAGTCCGCGAGTTCATTCCAAGAGTAGTAAACTCCCTTGCTGAATTCGGATTTACGCCTCATTACACAGGACGCCTCAAAGGTCCGCCAGAACTCATGCAGCGGCTCGGTGGATACTACGGTCTTCTAAAGGAATTAAAAGAAAAAATCGATCCCAACAATATCCTGAATCCCGGATACCTGGTAAAGCCAGACTCCTGAGGCGAGAAGACTTTGAAAATTGAAAACAAGAAAGTTCTTGACGAGATATTTCGATGCTCCAGATGCGGTTACTGTCGAGAGATGATATACCCACAAACTGGAACATTCAAAATATGCCCCATCTATGAGGCGCGCAGGTGGGAGTCCTACACAGCTAGGGGTCGCATTGCTATTGCCAGGGCGATCCTAGATGGGAAGCTCAAATATAACGAGCGTCTGGTCGAACGAGTTTACTCAGACCTTCTTTGTGGAAACTGCAAGGAGCATTGTGGCCCTGGCGTTGACACACTTGCGCCTCTGAGGGCGATGAGGGAGGATATGGTTAGCCTTGGACTTGAACCAGCGTCCATAAGAGAAGTAAACTCAAATGTGGAGAAGACCTATAACGTGTTCGGCGAAAACGCTGTTAGGCGCACTGAATGGGTCAAGAAACTGAGCCTCAGTGAGAAAGGAAATGTACTGTACTTCACAGGGTGTTACGACTCTTTCAGATATCCAAAGACCGCCAGAGCTGTCGTGACCATCCTTAGGAAGGGAGGCATCAACCCAGCCTACTTGGGCGAAAAAGAGTGGTGTTGTGGCATCCCGCAGTTAGTGAACGGTCAAGTCGGTCTCGCCGAGAAAATGATGAAACACAACGCGGAAATCATAAAGGATTCAGGTGCTGAGATGGTTATCGCATCCTGCGCAGGTTGCTACCATGCTTTAAAATCTGAATACTCAAAAGTTGTCGGTAAACTTCCATTCAACGTAGTACACGTTTCTGAAGTTATCGCTAACCTTCTCAAAGAAGGGAAGATAAAGTTTGACAATGAGATAAGTAAGACGATAGCCTATCACGATCCTTGTCACCTGGGCAGGTATGAGGGGATCTATGATCCCCCTAGATACACGCTTAAAAGCGTACCAAAACTGAAACTTGTGGAAATGCTCAGAAACCGGGAAAATGCTTGGTGTTGTGGCGGAGGGGGCGGCGCCACTCGCGTTGCCTATCCTCGACTTACTGCCGAAATTGCAGATACTAGGATAACTGAAGCGCAGGATGTGAAGGCCGATGCCATTGTAACATCCTGCCCTCTGTGTGTAGATGTTTTGGCTATCGCAGCTGAAAAAAAGAATATGAGAGTATATGATCTTCCGGCAGTAATCGCTGAAGCGATGGGATTGACAGTTTAGGAGGAACAAAAATGGGTAAGACGATCGTGATCGTGGCTACTCTGGACACGAGAGGCGACGAAGTACAGTACCTGAGAGAAATCATAGAGAAAAAAGGGCACAAGGTCATAACTGTGGACGGAGGAGTCATGGGTAAACCACTTGTTGAAGGCGATTTCTCCAGAGAAAAGGTTGCTGAAGCAGGTGGTAAGCGCTTAGGAGAACTCATTGAAGCCGCAAACAAGGGGGCTGACAGAGCTCAAGCAACAAAAGTGATGGTAGAAGGTATCAAGAAAATCGTCACAGACTTGTATTCCAAGAAAAGGCTCGATGGCATAATGGGCCTAGGGGGCACGACAGCTGTCGCGCTGACAGTACCGGCTATGAAAACTCTGCCGATAGGCGTTCCAAAACTCATGCTCACCACATTCATAGATCCAAAGCCTATAGGCGACGAGGATATAATACTAATGCAAACGCCCGTCGACTTAGTGGGTCTCAACAGAGTGATCGCGCGGACATTGTCAAATGCGGCAGGTGCAATGGTAGGTATGGTAGAAGAGGAGGTTCCAGCATCGAAGGCAAAACCACTGATCGGTATGACCGTTCTCGGAGTCACGACACCAGCCGTCATGAAAGTAATGTCTCGCCTGGAAAAAAGAGGATACGATGGCTTGCCCTTTCACGCAAAAACCGCGATATTGGACCGGTTGACAAGAGAAGGGAAGATCAATGGAATAATCGATCTTACATCCTTCGAGACGATTCCAATAGTTCTCTACCCCGATGGGATCATTATCTACATGTTAGGCGTCCCTGAAGTTCGGAGAACAAGGCTTGAAAGTGCTGGTGAAAAGGGCCTTCCGCAGATAATCGCTCCTGGTGGCTTGGACATGCATATTTGGCCTGGAAAGGGACAAAGTGCTATCCCATCTCAGTACAGGGATCGCGCTTGGACCTTGCATGGGCCGGATATAGCTTTGGTGAGAACCAACGCTGAAGAGCTTACGAAAGTTGGTAAGAACATAGCAGAAAGAGCAAACAGGGCCAAGGGTCCAGTCGCAGTGATAGTACCCCTGCGTGGTTTCTCGGAGGCAAGCAAGAAAGGCGCCCCTCTATACGACCCTAAAGCCGACCGTGCACTAATCGATACGTTAAAGCAGAACCTGGAAAAGAAGGTCAAGTTTGTAGAGGTCGATTGCCACATCAACGATGACGAGTTTGCTGATAGAGTGATTGAATTATTTGACCAAATAACCAAAAAGACGTGAAGACCAATGCGTATGAAATTTGCGAGAAAAGAGATAATTGAGAAGCTTAAAAACGAGATTCAAGAGAAAAGACATATTCTGGGAGCTGGATGCAGCACAGGGTTAATTGCAAAGTGCGCGGAGATTGGCAAGGCCGATTTGATAATCGTTTACAGCAGCGGCAAATCAAGGATAATGGGACTCGCCACCACTATGGTTATGTTCGGGGATTCGAATTCCACAACATTAGGGATGTACGATGAACTGGCGAACGTTGTAAAGAGAACGCCGATAATCGCCGGGATCGAGGCAAATGATATTTCCTGTCTCGACTTGGAAGCTTCTCTAAGGCGCTTCATCGACAAGGGGTTCAACGGCGCGATCAACTTCCCTACAGTTGGGCTTTATGAGAACTTGATAGAGGGAGGAATCGCATTTAGGAAATACACCGAAAGCCAGGCCAGCAGTTATGGCGTCTCACACTGGGGATGGTCCAGGGAAGTCGAAATGATTCGCAAGCTGCACGATTGGGACGTGTTCACGATGGCCTACGTCCTCAGCCCTCGAGACGCAGCTGAAATGGCAAAAGCGGCCGCAGACGCAATATGCCCTCATGTTGGACCCACTATGGGAGGGCTAGCTGGGTCTGCACCGATGGGAGGAATGGAAGAGCTGCTAAGTAAGGCACAAGAGATGATGGAGGCCGCCAAGAAGGTAAATCCCGACGTTATCTGCTTAGTGCATGGCGGACCCTTCAATAGTCCAGAGAGTACTAGAACCATTTACGAAAAAACGGATGCTCAAGGCTTTGTTGGCGCTTCTGCTATCGAGAGGATCCCTGTCGAGAACGCGGTAATAAACGCGTGTAAGGGTTACAAGAGTATCAAACCACCAGAGAAGTAACGACGTGACTGTTAGATCAAGACTCAACGTCAGATCGGGTTTTACATAGGAACTTTGTTCTTGCGGCTAGCAAGGCGCTCATTTATTCGTTCTTCTCCCGCAGCGATCCTAGTTTCTTGCCTCCTTCCGGACAATCCGGCATGTCGATTTTCATAGCTGTCCCAGGCTAGTACGCGTAATCTATTGGCGTTGGACCTGCGATAGAAAAAAAAGGAGGAGGAGGCTGTTTATTTCTTGGGTTTCTCTCGTCTTCCTGTTTCCGGAATTAATAGAACTAGTCCAGTGGCTATCAATGTTGCAAGGAATAGAAACAGAATTGAGAAGAAGTAGGATGTGCCCACCACCAAAGCTTCCAGGATAATCAGCCCTAAGAATCCGCCCAAGTTCCCAAATTCAAATGCCAAACCAGCGCTTGCACCAGACAATTGCGAACCAACTGACTTTAACTCTTCCTGTGTTGATAGAGCTATCGGCATAACGCTGATTAAGAAGAACCCTAGCAGAGCCGCTATGATATATGTCAACATAACGCTGGTACTCGTTCCTAAGATCAGCGTCGTGATGGCGCCCATCAGCAAAGCGAGAACCAAGAATGGCTTTCTTCTTTGAACTTTGTCCGAGATACCTGAAATGATCAAAGCACCAATGATTCCCAAAGAAAGTATCAGCGTTTGCGTCATTACGACCGGGTTTGAGAGACCCAGTGATTCAGGGATGCCCAAGCTTGGAAGTAGTGTTTCAAGGATTCCCGTGAGACCAATGATGATTGCGAAGCCGGCAAAGAAACCGTAGGAAATGATCCACACGTTCTTGTCTCTTAGCATCGGCCTTATGCTGGGTTTCTTCCTTACAACTTCTTCGAAGTCCGGTGGGTATTTGGGTTTATCTCTAGCTATAAGGAAGAAAAGTATTGTGAACACCACTGCTAGTATCGACTGAACGGTAAGTATCGACTCAATATTTCCCCGTGCCAACGCTACGGTGTAGCCCGGCTGCACGTACAATGGGACGGTCCAGAGAAGCAAGCTCATAATTGATCCTATTAGCATTCCTAGAAGCATGAATATTGTGCTAACGCCAGTTGCGAGTGTTCTCTCTTTTCTTGGGAACCAATGCACACTGAGGTAGGTAATGCAGTTTTGGATCAGGACTGCTCCTACTGATATTCCTATCTGACAAAGGAAGATCATCATGAAGTCGTCGATCAAGAACATTCTCATTATGCTAAAGATTGTCACGATGATTGATCCAATACCTGCTACAAGCAGTAATCCCTTGCGATCAGCCAGCATTCCGACTGGAATCGATATGATTATGAATACCAGTGGTTGTGAAGCTGTCAATAGAATAATGTTTGACGGATCTGATAGGGAAGCACCGAAAACAGGAGTTATCTCACTTCGAATTAAAGAGAATGCCAGCCATGTCATTTGACTCATCATGAACATTAGACCATAGACAAGAAGAACAGCCCATCTGTAGCCATAGACTTTGATCTCTTTTGACGCTTATGTCACCCTCTCCTGATATAGATCCTAAATATAGCTCCCCTTATATGTGATTGTGGCTCAAATAGCTTTCGTAGATCTAGCTCAGATTGTAACCGGTAAACGGTGAGCAGTCACCTATGGGACATATCTTTGAGTATTGCGGTGAGCGCAACTGCATTGTTGCGTTTCTCGTCCTTGGCTGAGTATAAGAGTGCGAACATCTCTTTTTCGCGCTCTAGCTGTCTAATCTTTCGGACCGACTCACTCTTCCTCTGAAGTTCCTCTTCGTACCGGTTTTTGAATTCATCCCATTTCTCAGGATCGTGGGCAAACCATTTCCGCAGCGAAGTGGCTTGGAGCGATTTCCTTTAGCCATAAATCGATCTTAGCCTTATCCTTTGACAGTCCTCTTGGCCATAACTTGTCCACGAGAATTCTGAATCCATCGTCTTTCTGCGCCATGTCATAGATCCGTTCTTCTTAATCAGAACTCCACAACTCCCTGTTTCCTCAGACCAATATACTTATCAATTGAAGGGTTAAATATCATGTGCGACAGAAAACACTTGGGAGAAATTTCAAAGATGAAGGTATCTATTGATAGAGCAAATTGCATATCATGCGGCACCTGTGAAGAAACGTGCCCAGAAGTATTCAAATTGGACTAGGAAACGCTCTCTAGCATAGTTCTAAAATACCGAAAAGGAGAGCCAGGCAAAGGCGAGGTAGGTGACGACCTGACCTCTTGCGTGGAGAGCGCAAGGGATGCTTGCCCAGTTAGCGTTATCAGTACGGCGTAGCGCAAGGTTATTCTTTCTACTGTTCTACTAACAGCTCAAGCGACCATGAATTACCCAGCTAGTTGGACGGTGTCAATCAAACCCATAAGAGTTGAAAAAGTCTCCAATAGCGTGTATGTTGATACGAGTGGAGACGAATTGCCGGATATTCCTTGAACCCAAGCTTAACAAGCCTCAACAGCCTTTTCACTCGCGCAGCCATGATTCTTGACCCTCAATTGCAAGAGGTATGTCAGTCGTCTGGTTACAACACCGATATATATTCATGGTTTGATTTATCTTTCCTTGAAAAGGATATTGAGCAGAGGAGCAATCACAGTTTGAGGGAGAAAGGAACAAAAGTCGTCATTAGTGCGTCTGGACTGAGGAAAGTCTTTGGAGATCTAGTGGCTGTAAGTGACTTCAACCTTGAAGTCAGCAGGGGCAGCATCTACGGTCTAGTCGGACCTAACGCAGCAGGTAAGACGACTGCGCTTAGAATGATGACAGGAAAGCTGCGACCGACCGCGGGTCAGGTTAGGGTTCTCGGGTTCGATCTGGCGACTGACGCAAAGAAGGTACGAAACAGAATTGGAGTGATGCCCCAGTCGCTTGCACTCTATTCTGACCTTTCCGCACGTGAGAACCTAATGTTCTTTGGTGCTCTGCAAGGTTTCAGGGGCGAGAAGCTCGAACGTCGCATAACCGAACTTGAGCGCTTAATGAAACTTGAGGAGCCTATGGAGAGAGTAGTAAGCGAACTCTCAGGCGGAACAACAAGAAGACTGAGTCTAGCATGCACCCTAATACACTCTCCGGAACTCCTCTTTCTGGATGAACCGACAGTTGGAATAGACCCCGTTTTCAGAGATTCACTTTGGTCACACTTCAAAGATCTCCGTGACTCAGGTGTCACAATACTGTTGACAAGTCATTATCTTGCCGAGATGGAGAACTGCGAGAAAATCGGGATGATGAGGGAAGGAAAGATTATATTGGAAGGAGAGCCCGCTGCCCTAAGGTCTAAGTTTGATGGCATCACTCTCGAAGAAGTATTCATCAGAGTTGCCCAAGGAACAGGAAGCGCAAGATAGGAGTGAGAACAAAGACTATGGTTAGCATAAGACGTTCACTTGCATTCACTCTTCGGATATGGAGACAGATCCGCAGGGATCGCAGAACAATGGGTCTCATAGTACTTGTGCCTGTAGCCTTTGTGCTCGTCATCGGGTATGGGTTTAGTGCGAAGGTCGCCAACATCAAGACTGGTTTCATTGATGATGATCATCCACTGTTCGGACCTGACATAAGTAACAACATAACGGAGACTCTTTCTTTGGACACAACTGTTGTATTGTCAAACATTACTGGCACTAGTTTGCAGGAAGCTGAAGAGCTGATAACAGGTGGACAATATACTTGCATAATTCATTTTCCAGAGAACTTCACACGAGCGTTGATGACCCACACTGGAAATGTGACTGTCTCGATACTGATTGACAACTCCAATCCGCAGGTCAGCCAAGCAGTATTAGGTAGTATCCACCTCGCAATAGAGAAAGTGTTGACAAAGGGGTCGAACATTGGTTTCGACACCATATACGTCTACGGAAATGAGGATTTGAAAACAATTGACTACATGGCCCCAGGAATAATATCCTTCGCCATTATGATAATCGCTATCCTGCTCAGTGTTGTCATGATCGTAAGAGAACGACGTGATGGGACTCTTGAAAGAGTCTTGGCCTCTCCCTCAACAAAGATGGAGTTGATTCTTGGATACATGTTTGCTTTCACTGTGATATCGGCTATTCAGTCGACGTTGATTCTCGGCCTAACAATTGTACTCTTCGACCTAACAGTAAGAGGGAGCATCTTGTTGGCCTACGTGATAATAGTCCTATTTGGGATGGGTTCACTGGCGATGGGGATTGCTCTCTCGGTCCTTGCCAAGACCGAACTCCAAGCTGTTCAGTTTGTGCCCATGATAATCTTCCCATCGATCATTCTTGGCGGTATGATCATTCCAATTGAAACGATGCCGTCATGGCTCCAAGTATTCTGCTACTTGATACCCATGACCTATTCGACACAGGCCCTGCGGGACGTGATGGTGAAGGGACTTGATATCACCGCGGTATCTGGATACATACTCGCACTTCTCCTATTCCTTTCATTAATGTTATTCCTCGCCGTCAAAACTTTTCGAGAGGAACTATGACAATTCTCCCAACGATGTTCGAGGTAACCAGAACACTTAACTAGATCCTCACTGCATACTGGTAGGCAAGGAGGAGAGACGAGAATGCCAGTTTGGAAACTAATAGACGTTGTTGGAATATCTGACGAATCATTCGCTGATGCAGTGAAGAACGCCGTCGAAGAATCAGCAAAAACTGTCAGAGGCATCAAGAGAGCTGAGGTCACGAAATTCGATGTGAAAGTGGAAAACAACACAGTGACTGCCTACAGAGCTGAGGTTCGAATAGCATTTGAAGTTGAACGGTAGGGAATGAAACACTTCGCTCTAGCATTCTTTCCTACTTTTTTGACTTTCAGCAACATGGTGACTGATGCCATCAGAATTGACTGATGTCAGAAAACGACGAAACAAGTAGCCACAGCAACCGCCAGAAAACTTAGAAGTTCAGGGCGCTGGCGGAAAGCACCCTGCGACTTAGTGGCTCACAGAAACCCGCCTGAGGGTTTCCTTCCAAGCAGCTTTGCACTGGACGCTGCAGAAGTGTAATGACTTCTCGCCATCATAGACGTCTTCGGTTGCCCCTCTGATCGTCAGCACGCGTCCGCATGTCTCGCATCGTGGCAATTCTTGTATCATCTCCATTGTTATCTGAGTTAGCTCTCTTTTTTCAATCGTTAGTGGCAGTACGACTATATAAATATTACGTATTTTAATAATCTCATGCATATTATTACCCTAGCTCATGTTCCTGTATCTGGCCAGAATAAGCTTCGCCGAGCAAGCGTGACAACACCGCTCAAGAGAGAGAAGAAGGCTAATCGATCTGAATCATTGAATCCTGCCTCCTTTCGTCGAAACATTGCTGGCACTAACTAGTCTTTAAATCGGTTGAGGTTCATCTTGTAAACGTCGCATGATTTGGCTGGTCGATCTTATGTCTTTTGAATCTGATGATCAATTCGGCATATGGACAAAGAAGATGGATGAAGCCAAAGGCATCAAAGACAGAGCCTTCAGGCATCTAGAACAAGGCAACTACGCCGAGGCTGTTAATGCCTTCGTGAATTACGCTGCAGCGCGCTCGGAGTACGGGGAACTCGCGAGCGTGCAATGCTCAATAATCGAAGCTGCCGAAACTCTGGAAATGAAAAAGGCTTACTTGGAGGCTGCCAAGCTTTACCTCTTTAACGCCAATTCACTTCGCAAGACTCAGCTTTGGGGTGACGCTATAACTTGCTACCAGAAAGCAGGTGAAGCATATAGCAAGCTCCCTAACAGACGTTTCAGGACTGCAGCTGCAGCTTGCTATATTGGAGCTGCTGACTGCTTTGCCCAGGTTAGGTTGTGGGGTGATGCGGAGCGTATGATGACTCTCGCCGCTGTCCTTGGTACGGGAGAGAACATAATCGAGTTGGAGAAGCAGGCTGGGGAAAGCTTCAGCGAGGGTAACTTTGCGAAAGCTTCCGAGGTTTTTGGAAGAATAGCTTCAGCTTATGTTGCTTCACTTGACCAGTTGAGTGACCTTCTTCCTAAGTCAGGGTTGGGAGAGATTGCTATTGAAACGAAGTCCATTTTGCTTCACCGCTCTTCTGAGAGCCGTGTTATTGAGGCTGTTTCTCTCTTGAAGAGTGGTATGGTTCGAGAGGCTAAGAAGGTACTATCCGATGCAGCTGTGAATTTTAGAGTTGCCCTGATGAATATTGATCCACTGCTTATGGTCGGGCACCCATCTCCTAGTGACTACAAGAGGTTTGCATACAGTCTCATGTTGAGCACAATTATGTACAAGGTGCTAGGAGAAGACACTGACGTAGAGGCAATGTTTATGGGGTTGATAAGTCCCAAGGAGAGAAAAGTAGCCGAGAAGCTGGAAGACGTTCAATCCTATAGAGCAGCTAGAGACATGGTTCGAATGAATGCTAAACAAGGAATAGATGAACTACGACGAGTCAAACTTGGAAACCTGGAGCCCTTTAAGAATGAAGTTGTTGACGGTTTAAGACTTTTGTTGTAAGGTCGTCAAGTGAATAGTGCCTTATTCTTCTCTATTCTGGAGAAAGTAGTCGTAATTCAGTGTGCTCAAAAGAGTAGATTAGAGTGAAAAGTGGAGTTCCCAACGCAGACCTATATCCTATTGGTTTCGGCCATGAACTTTGTCAGTTGCACTTTGAGTTTCCTAGAAGCTTTCTCCATTGTCAGAAAAACTAGTCCGAGCTTGACATCCTTGGCTGCAGTAACCGTCAACACAGCTTCAGCGTCAGGTATACCTGACACAACAATTACCCCGTCGCCTGTTTCCACAACTACTCGCTGAACTCCGCCTCTGTGCTTGAGTTCATCTGCCGCGAGTCTGCCACTTGTCAGAATTGATGCAGATATCGCCGCCAACATAGCTTCGTCCACCCCTTCAGGTAGGATGGCAGAAGTCACGGGCAATCCGTCCTTTGTTAGAACTGCGCTTCCAGAGATGCCTGGACAATCATTAGGGAGGGATGCTAGTATGTTTTGGATTTCCCCGAAATCTAGCAAAGCGACTTCACTCAAAGTAGTCACCTAGCCAAGAAACTCTTTCCTATTTCTCCTCAGACTTTAGATGTAATAAGAGTCCCTAAAGAGGAATAGTGATGGGCACTCGTATTAATCCTTTTTCCTTAAATGCAGTCCTGACACGAGATTCATTGCGATGTGTCTGGGCTACTCGGACCTCAGGAAGTTCCATAAAATCAGGGATAACTATAAATGATAGGTACTCAAATCACCCCCTACTAGGTGAAATGGAAATATGGTGCCAGATGAAAGATCCATCGTCTATTGCATACTCAGCGCGTTTCTCGTGAACTTCATTCTCCACGCTTATGTAGTGTTCAAAGCTTTCACCGCAATCCCACAGAACCTACTTGTGGTTGCCGCGTGCATTCCATTCTTCCCGGTCTGGATAGTCGTGATATACGGTCTGCTTAAAAGAAGCAAATGGAGCTTGCAACTTGGACTGGCGATCAGCATATTGGGACTCATGCTGAGTCTCCTCGGGATATTCTGGTTCGCTCTGGTTGAAGCTTATGTCACATTAGTCGTGGACATCGTGCAGATCGTGCTCTGCGCATACGGCTTAAGAAAAGTTAAATTCTAACCAGAACCATGCAAGAGTTGAGAAGAAGACCAGACTAAGCCTCGCAGAATAATACCTCAGTCCTTTGTCACAAGTGATATGCGCTTTGAGTTTATCTGCATGATTTTGAGATAACCTTCGTGTCGGTCTTTGGAACCAACTATTCCGCCACACCCACAGTTGTCTATGCAGTTGGCACACTCAACACATGCCTCTGGCTGCACTACCTTTGCCTTGCCATTTGTGATCCGTATTATTCTGTTAGGGCATACAATTACGCAGTCGTTGCATCCCCTGCATTTCTCAGGATCTACTTTCGGCGGCATACTTAATGCATCTCCTCCTCGATACGTTTCTCGATTGTTGGCGCCGTTAGTACTGGAATTGTAGTGACTGTCTCTCTTCTGGTTGGAAGTGTTGCTTGGATTAACTCTGTTTCGTATTCTGGGTGTGCGGCAACGAACTCGTCAATAGCCTGTTTAACTGCTTCCCTTGCCATCCATCCGGCTTTGTGGAGAATCTTCTCTTTGAGCACAGGGTCGTCCTGCATACTTGCTGTGCAGGGATATGAGTGGTGGGATAGCGCTATCCTTTCTTCCAATCCCTTCAAGGGATAATTCTTGATCTGTTCGGCTATGTACCAGGTGCATCCACAGGGCGTAGATCTCAGCACTTCAGTATCAGATACTCTGTGTCCCTTCAAGGAGACTCTCATCAGCGGCCTCCCTATCTTTGTTTCTTCGATGAAAGAGTCAATTACAGGCGACCCTGTTTCCTCTAAGGCGCAGAATGGCTTCGGGAAAGCGCTTTCGACTCCCATCGCCGCTAGTTGCTTCTCAATCTCACCTTGGAGGCCAAGGCTCATCCAATTCGGATCTTCAACTGGAACTATCACAGCTTTTGCTTCTACGCGCCTTGCGAGTAAAGGCAGCGCTGACGCGACATCGGGGTGAATACCTATTGATAGAATCACATCGCTTTTCGGTGGATTCTCAGGAACATAAGTCTCAGGATCATCCACGATTTGTGGAAGGTCATCCCTCACAGTCGCTATACCAGAAATCATGCTGACGTGACTCCAATTAGTCTTCCACCTGCAGTCAGTGCATGATGCGGCACAAACCTTGCAGAAGGATCTATCGTTCACCATGTTACCGATGACCCTCTCCCCAAACTCACCAGTATAAACGATATAGATCCTCAAGGACATAACCCTCCTTCAGTATGATTTTTCCTTATCTTCTACGCTTGGTTCTTAGATGAGTGATTGCATAACCACCCGTACATCATTGTAAAGACGAGTTCTAGTTGGTCACCCAAATATCATCGAATTCTCAAGCCTCATCTCTGCTTGTC
>JAHPYV010000185.1 GCA_019058495.1 Promethearchaeati archaeon | reverse complement strand
ATTGCATGTCCCAGGCTCTAGCGCGAATACTTTGTAGTATCCCTTTAACGTCAGCTCTCTTTCTATTTTCAGTGTGATGTCGTTTACGGTTTTCTGTCGCTTGTTGAATTCCTTGATGAAGTCGTCGCCATCTTTCTCCTTGGTGGAAGGTTGCTCAAACTTGAGCAACAGGATTTTATGATATTCTGAAAGCATTTTCTCAACTTGATCAACTGAGGGCGTGAAAGGTGGGCATGTCAATTTCTTGCCAAAAAAAGGACATCCATATTGACACTTGAACCTAACCCATTCGCTTACGGTTACTTGATCTGGCTTAATTAGCTTAGCCCCTTCGGCTCCTAGAGCCGAGGCTTTCTGAATGAGTTCTTCATCGTCGTGGGTGACATTTCGCTCTTTGTCATGTTTTGGTTCTGGTTTATGAGAGCGCACTTTTTTGCCAACTCCGTGCGTACATGTGAAGAATGAGATCGGAAAAATGGTTAATTCTTAACGCATTGTTTCCATGTCTGTCAAACTAGAGGAGAAACCTTGGCTGAGGGTTAGATTCTGGAGAACATTCACTTGGAGAGATCCTCTTTCGGGGCCACTTTCTTGGCGACGAGAGCTTCTGCCTTAGTTCTAGCAGTTTCGCTGCCAAGTCTAGCGGCTTTATTGTAGCAGTACGATGCGTTGCCAAACCGATATAGATCCGTATAGATGTCTCCAAGAAGTTCCCATAGCAAGGGGCTCTTGAACTTCTCTAATCCCTGTTGGCAGACCTTTATCGCACCTCTAAGCTTTTTGTCTGTTCTAAGGGTTTGTACGAGGTCTTCCCACCTCGAGATGTTATCTTCGTTGAGTTCAAGGATCTTCATTCTATAATCTATGGCACTCTCGTAGTCCTGAACTTTGGAGCATAAGATGGATAGCCTTTCCAATACTCTTTCGGAACCCGGCTTTAACTCTAGGGCTTTCTTCAGAGCTGTTATGGCGTTATCAGTTTGACCTATCTTCTCACAGAAGAATGAGTAGTGGTAGAGGACTATGGGGTCATCTTTGTTTAGTTTCAATGCCCTCATGTAGTGAATGACTGCCTCTTGGGTTTTTCCTGACTTTTCGTATGCGCGGGCAGAGTTTCCCCATACTGAAGGGTCTTCTGGCGCTTTCTTCAGGAGAGTGTTGTAGGTTTCCAGCTCCTTTTCGAAGTTGGCTACTTTCGCGTATGACCCAGCGAGGTTCTTAAGAATTGGGACTTCATCCTGCTTTTCTGGCCCTATAAGCAGAGCCTTGTCATAGCATTTGATCGCTTTGTCATATGTCCCCGAACCAGCGTAGGCATCTCCCAACTTCGCCCAGACATCCGGACCAGCATCCCCAGTTTTGACTATGGCTTCGTACTCCTCGATTAAGGCGCCATTCTCTTTCTCGTCGCTGCCCGTGGTATGACCTGCGGATGCTGGTTCGCCTTTAGAAGGCTTATTTTCGTCTAGACCCAAGATGCATCACCCTTCTTTCATTCGATGAATATGCAAAGCGGTAACGATCTGTAAACCAGAATATGAGATCTGTGACTGCTAGTAGGCATTGCTATTTAAAAAAGAGGAGGTAAATGAGGGCTACGCTTGTTTTTCACTTGGGGCCTCTGGACATGCCATAAAATCCGAATGTGAGTGACAGGAAAGCAAATGTTGCTAGGATGGGGACGGTTACCATTTTGAGGAATACGCCGATTGCTAAGGCTATCAATGGTGTGAGCATGCTTGTGATGTCAATAGATGGTATCACACCTCCGCCGCCTCCACTAATTGAGGAGAGTAGGCCTTGGAGGACCGATGTGAGCGCCGAGGTAGCGAAGTATAATAAGGCCATTGATATCAAGTTCAAGAGTGCGACGGTGAGGATGAGTCTTCCTCCGCGGGTCATTTTTCCATATGATTTGTTGACATTGTTTACGGTGCCCCTCATGAACAATCCGAATATGAAGAACACTATGCCTTGAACAAGCAGAATTCCTGTCAGGGTTAATAGTTGTAGAACGGCTTGCCCGAGTAAGACCAGGCTCGTTATTGACATCCCTGCCATGGCAATCTGGTCAAAAGATGACATTAACGGCGGTAGCTGGGTGAATCGTAGGTAGTATGCGACTCCTGCGAAGGCGAAGGCTCCAATGCCGGCTATTATCGGACTCGACCCTGATTGTGGAAGCTTTATTCGTACTATGATGAGGGCTATTCCCATGAAGACGAATGCAACGACATCTAGGTAGAGGAAGAAACTTTCGCTTGATGCTGCTCCACTTACACTGGACAGAATTGAGCCAATTCCACCAAGTGCTGCAGTTCCGCTAAGTCCTGTCGACGTGACCACTCTGACGATGTTGAGGATTCCGGACAGAATCAAATATGCTGTAAAGGCGTTAACCACGAAAAGCGCTAGCGCAGCGGCGACACCTACTGAAGCTAGTGGTCCAGCTCCTCCTCCGGCTCCGCCAACAGATATGACTTTCACAGGTTTAGTTTTTTCAACCATTCTTAATTCACCTTTTTCGTGATCACCTTTTCTTAGCGTAGACCAATAGACCGAAAAGCACTGATACTCCAAGGAGCACACCAACAGCTTCCAGCCAGAGCGCTGCGTCGCCACCAAGATTCCACGCATATGGGACGACGTTGGTGCTACTTATCACTATGGGGAATGAAAATAAGCCAAGGCTTCCCAGTCCTCCCATTCCGCCAAGTAGTCCAGTGATGTTCAGCGCAAGGTTCAACGCCATCAGTACACCTGTTTCAGTGTCATAGTACTTGATTACCTGCACACCCGAGAGATTCATAGGATACGGTAGGGGCAGATTGATTACAGCAGAGGACGTAACGCAATGGCGACCGCCTATCGAGGCATTCGTGGGTGACAAGACGCTGGTGTCTTCAACCCAAAGAACTGTTGCTGGTCCCTGCTCCAAGCCGAAGAGGTCGTATCCTCCCATCATGCTAATATGGCTGTTACTTAGTTGGATTGTCTCGTTACCAATTGTGCCAAATTTAACGCCGCCTAATAGAGTATCGTTGACGGTCAAACTGATGCTGACGTTCCAGCCCCCGTCTATTGTAACCTGCGCGGGTGTGGTGTCTGACATGGTCCAGTTGAATGCGGCAAGTGCTGTGGCTCTTACTGTTCCCAGCCCTATGTCGAACCCGCCGCGGTAATTCGCGTATTTCCCATTGCTGATCCATGATGGAGCTGCTGCGTTTGCCGGGGTGGTTACCATAGCGAACCCGATTAACGTGCACAAAAGAAGCCCAAAGTACCGATACCTTACTTTAGTCAAATGATCGTTTCACTCTCTGTACAGAACAACTTTCTTTAATGAACTATCTGAGAGGGAGGAATTTAAAGGTTGTCCAAAAAAAGATGGGAAAAATAAGATGAAGAATAGAGAATCGCAATCTCTCAAGCTGGACGCAGATGCATGATAGCTCTCTGTAAGGCGTTCCTCTCATGCTGTGTGTTCCGTGCTGACCGGGAGTTCTCTAATACATCTTATCTCCGTTATGCAGGACTCCGCCCCTGCTGCTTTGCACTGGATTTCTCTTCCAATCCCTTCAAATCCTCTAAGAGTGAGCACTTCTAGGAATACTCCTGCAATGGTATTGCAGTATTTCAAATCCTTGTACTCAGGTGACAGTGTTACTTCTCTGCATAGCGGGCACTCTTTGTCTTCATAGAGTATTCGTTCACCACCCTCATCGTTTATGTAGGTGACTTTGGTGAACTCTTTGCCAAAGTTATATTTGTAGGCTAGGTTAAGAGTGTCTTTGAATTCCTTGAAAGAGGCTGCATGTTTGGCAACGCTATCGTGGAATTTGGCCAGAAGTTTGGGGGCCATCGATCTTCCGACCTGCATAATATCCTCATTTGATTTAGGTATGTCTCCATTGTTCACTTTGAGGATCAATTCAATGATCGCTCCATCCAATGCTTGCAGTAGAGTCAGGTTTGCCTTCTCAGCCATAAATCTCCAGGCTATTCTACCTTTTATCCCCAATTGGTATGCTCATCCCCTCATGATTTCTTTCATATCGACTTTACGCATATTCTTATATTTCGTTGCGACTTGGAGGGCATCGAAGAACGGGACTCCAATCCTCTTGGCAATCTCGTTCAAGCTAAGTGTTCCATCGAACAATTCAAGGAACTTTCGGTCTTTATCAGAGCATCTCTCAAGAACCTTGATATCATTAAGGAAGGGAACAATTACACGTTGGGTGGGTTTGCGTTGAATGCTGATAGGAGGAGGGGCAACCACCTCTTCCTGTGTCTCAGGTGGAGGAACGGATGATTCAACCTGTTCAACCTCAACTGCTGGTAGAGCAACCTCTTCTTCTGAAGTGGTCGGCTCTGTCCCAACTGCTGCCTCATTGGCAGGCGAACCCTCGCTAGTCTTTGATTCCTCCATTACAATCAGTTCGTCCAAGAGTCTGCCGAACTTGTCTCCGACACCACCCATCTTGGTGAGAACAATCCCCACTTTCTTGTCAGTTATCACTATCAGAATCGCTTTGTTCGAAACCCTTGAGGCTACAATCGTCTTAGTATTATCTAGAGCTAACGATAAGTTGTCTCCTAGTCCCATAAGTAGAAGGCTCTCGTAGAATGGCGAGATCTTGCCCATGGCGACTTTTCCCAGATCGCTGTAGAGTACCTTGCCCGAACTTGAGACAACCGCCATCTCAAGAACTGTAGGCATGCCTAGAGTCGTTAATTCCTTTCTTATCACTTCTGAGAGAGTAGCTAAGCTCAAGGGGGATGCCCACCGAATGTTCTGTTGGCGATCTTGATGCAACTAGATTTGATGTGTTCGTCCTTATTGATTTTTCTGTGATAGCTTCTTCTCCTCCGTTTTTTTGCGGATTGCATAGCGAAGTTCACAACTATGAATCGGAATCGTGCGGCATGCATCTTTGCTCCTTCTTTAGTTACTACGTTATCTTTAAATTGATGAAGGAATATATCGTATTAGATAGCGTATTAGATAGTCTACCAGTTCTTGAAGGGGATGGAACAAACGACTGAAAGAGAGCCGCACGCAGTTCCGAGAGGGCTTCTCCGTTTCTACATTCTGAAGTTGCTTACGGAAGGGCCTATGAAAGGGTATGAACTGATAACGAAAATTGAGAGTAGGACTCAAGGCGTCTGGAAGCCAGGACCAGGTTCGATTTATCCAATGATAGCATCGCTGAGAAAAGAGGGTCTGATACAATCATCCTCGAGTAAGAAAAAGGGGGTCGAAGAGAAGAGAGGCATAAAGCTGCACATAACTGAGAAAGGAAGAGAGACACTCAAAAGGTTTAGAGAGAATTTGAGGTCAAGAATGAATGAGCAGAATAGGAATCTCTTCAGTATTTTCGCGGAAATAGCTTTCCCAGGAATGGGACTTGAAGAAGTGATTCTTTCACAGCGCAAGATGGAGATTGAGAGACTCAAACGCGGGATAATTGATGATGACT
>JAHPYV010000184.1 GCA_019058495.1 Promethearchaeati archaeon | reverse complement strand
GTCTGCTACCATATCCATCGTGTCCTCGTCGGCGGGAACCTCCAGTAATACAACGGATTTGGGCGCAATGCGTTTAATCCTGTCCTCAAGTTTCACCATCTTCGCACCATACCTCGTTTCAAATCTCTGATCTTTTCTTAATCTCCTCTATTGCTTTCTGTAATCCCATGTCCTTGACGATCGCGTAATCGACATTGAGTTTGTCGCATAATGTCTTCAGAACCAGACCATCTATGACCTTGCGACCCAGCTTGAAGATGTCCTCAATCGCAACATCAAAGTCTTCCAGCCTTTTCGGAATCTGGTCTCTCTTGAGGGATAGAGCTGCAGCCAAGTACGTATAAAGCAGGGCTTTGGTACTTTCGCCTAGATCCATGAGTCCGCCGTCTATGGCACTAAGCAGCATTGCTTCGAAGCTATCTGCGTCATTTGCCATTTCGCTGTTTCTCCCCCTTTCAGACGCAGTCTCAATCTATCTTCTAAATAGGTTGCTGCCCCTAGGTGGATGATACAGGAGACACATCTATTCCATCTCGACCAATATAGAAATCGTAGCAATCCAAGCCATGGTCTACGCCGCGCATCTTCGGGATGTAGAGTCTTCGCCTGACCATGAATCGTTCTAGACTTGACTCCAAGACTACTAATCCATCTGCCATGAACTCTTCAAACCCCATCCCTATCTCCTTCTGTCCCCACGGTACCTCTAGGATGAAGAGTGTTGTACACTTGCTATTCTCCAAGAATTTGTTGATAACTGACATGAAGCTACGGGATTCGGATTTTGTATGGATATAAGTCGTCAAAGCGGATAGACTGTCAATAACGAGCCGTTTCGCACCTAATTCCTTAACAGCGTTCATCATGACATCTAGGTTCAGATAGACACCCCTCTCACTGACGGTCTGGACCATGTCAAGAATGCTGACTTTTTTCTCTTTTTCTAATCCTTCCAAGTCCCAATCAAATCTAAGCATGTCGCGTTTGAGTTTGCTTCCTGATTCAACGAAGGTGGCGTATACCCCATTCTGATTGTGCTGTACAGCGCCTTTGTAGAGGAACTGGACTCCCAGTGTGCTTTTTCCGGCGCCAGGCTGGCCAGCGACTAGAATGGTGTCTCCTTCGTTAAACCCTCCGTCAATAATCTTGTCAAGGGATGGAATTCCTGAAGATACTACCTGCCTGCTCATACTCTTCCCCCCTCGGGGGCACCATAGCACGCTCTCACTCGCAGTATCGGTCTGTTTGTAGATCATGTCGATCGACCGACACCTTGTTTGTCCTACGAGTCGATAGTCTACCCCCCGAAGCGTAGGTGATTATTGTGATACATTTTGCATCACGAGATAAAAAAAGCTTCCCTAGAATGGACAGGATTTTGATCTCTGTCTGCGAATCACGCAATTCAAGTGATAGCGAATGAATCACTTTGTCCATAATCCATAGTTCTGGAACGAGAATGCAAGATACGTGTTTACATATTCTATCATTGTAGTACAATGTGTCCGATCTGGGGGGAAAGCACGAATTTGTGCCGAGAAGAAGGCAGTTCTACGGACTGTTCGCCTCACACAAGAGCTAGATGATATTATTCAAGAGGACACTCAAGCAGGTGACAACGTTGTCTTCCTTATGATTTCTTCTCTGACGCTATCAGGATTAGTATGTATAGGATTCTCACGAAGATGTTCAGGAAGTCCAGGAAGAGATCCACGACGCCGACTATCCATTCCTCTTCGTCAAGTTTGTTCCGAATCCTGTTGACATCATACATCACTAGAGGAACAAAGATAATGACGACAACTATGGACACTATCAGAGTGAAAGACGTCGTGGGATAGAACAGATTTATCACGGATAGTATGATGGCGAAGATCAGGAGACCAAGGATCCAGTTCCTCCATTCAGTTAGGTCTTTGTTCGTCACCCATCCGATGATTGCTGGGAAGAAGAATATTCCTCCAGTAATAGCAAATGCTACGGCAATATCGACATCAAGGGCCAATGCGATTGCCACCATAGGGCTGACGAACGCACCAGTCACTAGCGCGAAGAGCGTGAGCAGAAATATCTTGATCCCTGGATTCTGGTGCGCCGAACGGTAGCAGAGGTATGCTAAAATGACCATTACGATGGTCAGGACTATGAGGGTGATAATGAAGTTAGATATGAAGATCTGATTCAGAAGATCTGTGTACCATGGTAGCCACGCTCCAACAAGGATCTTGCCGAGAACGTATGATGAGAATGCCATGCAGGTTAACGCCCAGAAGAATCCCAGGACAACTTTGTTTACGATTCCCATCAAGTCTTCTTTTCACCCTTCATTGATTTTGGCTTATTTGGGCTCGACACGGCTCGAATTCTGTCAACTTTAACGAATGAACCTGACTGCAACCATGTGAGAGATATTGCTCATCGTTTATATATTAAGACGGATGGATAGAAACCTAACAATCAAGTTCCTAAGGCTACACAGCCCATGCATATCGCGAAGAAAAGATCTTGTGAGGTAAAGAAGCTTGGAAAAACCCCTCAAAATTGGAATAATAGGTGTTGGAAGCATCGCGCAATGCCATGCACGAGGCTTCCTGAAGGACGGACGCGCTACCATCGTTAATGTTTGCGATCTAATGGAAGAAGAGGCTGCTAACAAGGCCACCAAATGGGGTGCAGAGAGATCGTGCGTCGACTATAATGAAGTGCTGAAAGACCCCGATGTGGAAGCCGTCGACATTCTGCTCCCGCCAAGCCTACACGCCAAGGTGGCAGTACAGGCGGCGGAAGCCGGAAAACATATCCTGACGGAGAAGCCACTTGCAACGACACTGAAGGACTGCGATGAAGTTATCGCGGCTGCCAAGAGGAACCATGTGAAACTCATGGTCTGCCACAACCAGCTTTTCTATCCTCCGCATCAAGAGGCGAAGCGACTTGTGGATAATGAAATCGGCAATCCCATAATGTCCACGTCGCTGCTTCACGGAGGATTCGGTGCAAGCGGCTGGAGAGAAGATCCAGTAATAGGTGGGGGTTTTCTGCTTGAGGCATGCATCCACAGATTCTATGTTTCAAGGTATCTTATGGGTGAAGTGAAGCGTGTCTCTTGTATGACAGCAAAATCCACACTTGAACTTAAGACTGAGGACATCGTGCTGGTCAACCTGCAATTCGATAAAAATAGGTATGGCACCATCAGCGCAAACCGAGGAGCTCCTCCTGCTCTCTGGGATGATAGAACAGAAGTTGTTGGAGACGACGGGATGGTTATCATAAACGGCGTCGAAGACTGCATACTGGGCGGGCTTCCGCTGATGCATTACAAGGATGGTGCGTGGAAATCCTACATGACGCCAAGGGTGTTTGGAGAAACTGCGGAGGGAATGGAAGGCGTGCCCGAGGAAGTCAAGTTCACGACTAACGAGATCGACAACAAGTTCGTTAACACCTTCTATTATGTGATTAAGCACTTCATCGATTGCGTCGTTGACGACAAGACACCGTTCGTATCGGGCGAGGAAGGAAGAAGACTAGTCGAGATAATGTTAGCGGCCTACAAATCAGCTGAAACTGGGAAGGTCGTGAACGTGTAAGAACACACCTTCCATATCGCTATTCGCCCCTGACGGGTCTTGAAAAAGGTCCCATTTTTGGAAAAAGGGATCTTGAGACCGCGCCATCTGCGTAGCCGAAACGATACACAGCGAAGTCTGCATCAGTCCTGCCCTAAGCTAGAGCCGCACGACCTACAGAATCTGTCGCCTGCTCCTGCCCTCGCTCCACAGTGCGGGCAGAATAGTGCTAACTTTTCTCCGCTGCTGGAAACTGGTGTCGCGGGTGCCACAGCAGGTTGTTGTGGGGCGCGCATTGCCTCCTGATCGTGGGAGGCTAACGTTCGAAGCCCTACTCCAAAGGCTATGAAGGAACCGATGTTGACATAACTTATGAATATCCCGACGATGAAAAGCACGCCTGCGGCAGTGAAGGCATTGATTCTTGTCCTGCTTTGCATTTGGAACGACGCAACAACAATCGCGATCGCGGCGACAAGCCCTACCGCGAAGTTTATGACTTCGATAACAGCCAGTGTTATGCTGAACCCCAGTGATATTGTTCCTCCAGCGACGATTGTGTCCGCTTCCGACAGATTGAGCACCGCAGGAACCATCGCCATAATCGGGGAGACGATCCAAGCGACTCCGGCGAGCTTGAGCGAAGAAAAGCTGTAAGCTCCACCGACCCGCACGCAACCGTACCCAAAAACGACCAGTATGCCGACGCTGATCGCGGCTACCACGATGGTCAGCCAGTATATCGGTATCAAAGCAGCGTAGAGGGCCTGTTGGGGATTAGTACTGTAGTAGAATAACGATGTGAGTGACGTAAATAAGGTGATAATCGTTAAGACCAACGACGCGATTATCCAAATCCCGTATACTATTGACACCGCTCCAGTTTTACTGCTCCATATTGCGCCATAAGTGTTGTTTCTCATCTTCGGCCTCCTCCTTCCAACGGTCACTTATGTATAGTGTCTATAAGTTAATATACTTTCAATTTTGTCTCGGCCAAGGGCATAGATGAATTTCTCTCAGAATGCATCCACGCTCCCCGAGAAGAGTCAGCATGGTCCAACCCCATTGGGCATCGTCAAGATCCGTCGGTCAAAGAGGATCCTGGCAATCACTCGAAATCTAAGAAACTCCTCGTTTTTCCATTACTCTATCAAGCAGGTCCAAAATCGTGCTAGGCTGTTCATCATTCCACCAGGAATCTTTGAGATGGTAACTCCCGTGGATTGTTGTTGCCAGGATATGATAAGTCTAATATACGCGTGACAATAATAGCCAAAAGAAATGACTATATGGTGAAAGATCCTATGCCGAAATTCTGTTTGGGTGAAAACGGCTTCATTTTTGGTCAACCTTGGCACGAAATGATTGACAAGCAACAGATCCTTGAATTCGCCAAGAAAGAAGGATTCAAGGGGATGGAGCTACACCCCTACTACGAATCGTTCTCCAAAGGCTCAGAAGACAGCATCATCGACGAGTACAAGAGTTACGGTCTTGAAATCCCCTGTATACAGACTGGATTCGTCACAGGCATGTACTCACCCTTAAGCTCCAGCGAAGAAACAAAGAAGAAGTTTGTAGATACGATGAAAGAGTGGATCGAGTTTGCACACCTGTTGGGAGCGAAGACAGCCACAGTCTCACCACCTCAATTCTCTGCCGATGTCGTCATGAATGGGTATTCACATGACGACATGGTCAACATGTTCATCAATGCTTTGAATCAGGTAGTTGATACTGCCGAAGACAACAAAGTTGTTCTCGCCTTTGAACCGGAGCCCCAGATGATACTGAACGGTGGTTTCGTCCGAAAACCCATAGAGGATACGCTAAAGGTCCTTGATGCAATCAAGTCTGACTACGTGAAGGTGCTCTACGACGTAACTCATGCAAACACGCTTGGAAGGGGAGACCCAGTTGGTTTCCTAAAAGC
>JAHPYV010000183.1 GCA_019058495.1 Promethearchaeati archaeon | reverse complement strand
GATCTTGGTTGAAGGAACAAAACCTTAATGCAGACTTGAAGATCGGAAATATGTATGACAAGCTCCCCTATCCAGATGATTTCTTTGATGCTATAATCAGTGTGCAAGTCATGCATCATTCTGAGATCGAAAACATACGAAAACTAATAAGGGAAATGGAAAGAGTGCTTAGACCTTCTGGATTTATTTTCGTCACAGTCCTCAGGAAAAATATAAGAGCTTCAGAGACCATCGCACCTAAGACGTTTGTCCCGCTGGAAGGACCAGACAAGGGATTGGTTCATTACCTTTTTGATGAACGTTCATTGAGAAAAGAATTCAGAAACTTCAGAATTGAACGCATTTGGGTGGACTTAACAAACCATTACTGTCTTGTTGGAAAATTGAAGAAATAAACGATTGAAGCAAGAGTTCATACCTGTTGAATGTGGAGAACCTGCATGAATAGCCATCGTCCGTCCGAGGAAAATGCTTTTTTGGCGCAATCCATTAGTTGAGAATGCGGTCACTGTGACTTCCGTTTGTGGTGAATCCAAATGACAGAGTCAGGTTACATGCAAATGATGAAGCAGGATACTGAAGAGTACAACACTTGTCCGCTTAATTGGGACTGTGAGAAGTGTGACAAATCACTCTGCCTTCGGATCGTGGCAGTCGCTGATTTCCCAACCGTGCATGGTCACTTCAAAATAGTAGGTTTCATCAATAACAAGGACAAGAAGGATCATATTATGGTGGTGAAGGGAAACGTTGCTGGTCGGGAGAATATCCTTACACGACCTCACTCTTCGTGCGTGACTGGTGACGCGCTGGGCTCCTTGCAATGTGATTGTGGTCCTCAGCTCGCCAAATCTTTGACACGAATAGACAAAGAGGGGTGTGGTCTGTTACTATACATGCAGCAGGAAGGCAGAGGAATCGGTCTGACCAACAAGATTAGAGCTTACATGTTGGAGGATCTAGGTGAGGATACTTACGATGCAAACGTCGACCTTGGATTCAAACCAGACGAAAGATCTTACGAGCTTGCAGCGGCAATGCTGAAGAGATTTGATGTAAGAAGTATAAGGCTACTTACCAATAATCCCGGGAAAATCACTGAGCTAGAGCGCTACGGTGTGAAAGTCAGCCAGAGGGTTCCATTGGAAATTAACCCAAACAAGTATAATCGAAACTATCTGAAGACAAAGAAGACTCGTTTTGGCCATCTTCCCTCACTGCAAGCCGCAACTCTACAGAAAAGCGCTCGAGCAATTGCAAAGCGACGAAGAAGGTGACGATTTGAGTTTGGTGTCCAGCTTGCAGAAGAAGAATGCTGATGTCGAAAGCATAGCTGACAAAGCAATGAGAGATGAGAAAGTACTTTCCGAAGTAATGGTAGGCGTTTCGTCTGACAAAGCTAGAGTCAAGTATGGCAGTGCCAAAGTGCTAAGGATTATTGGAGAGCGAAATCCTCAGGTTCTCTATTCAAAATGGGATTTATTCGCCGACATGTTGAATAGCACTAACACTTTCCTGAAGTGCGATGGAGTCTTCATACTAGGGCATCTCGCGAGAGTTGATTCTGAAAACAAGATCCAGCGGGTATTCCATAAGCTCTACTCGCTACTTGATGATAAAAGCATGATTACCGCTGCCAACCTGATAGGCGTGTCAGCGATCATCGCGAAAGCAAAACCTGAACTGCAGTCAGAGATCACAAGCAATTTGTTGAGTATTAATAAAACGCATCATAGCTCAGAATGCAAGAATGTACTCAAGCGGCACGCCATAACAGCCCTTGATGCGTATTTTGGAGATTCCAAGGAGAAAGGGAGGATATTTGACTTCATGAGGGCTGAATTGAAAAATACTCGACCTTCTACAAGAGGTAAAGCGGAGAAGTTTCTTAAGAAGTGGTGTTGAGATCCTTAGTTGCTGTTAATAACGTCTTGATTCTCTGGCGGCCTCGAACATTGCCTCTACGTTTTGAGGTGGTACCTCCGCCGTTATGTTGTGGATGTTTGAAGCGATGTAACCGCCACCAGGTTTGAAGCAAGCGACATTGTGTAGTACTTCCTTTCGCACTTGCTCTCGAGACCCGAAGGGAAGTGTGTGCTGAGTGTCACATAATCCACCCCAGAACGTGATTATCGTTCCGAAGCGCTCCTTTAGGCTGCAAGGCTCCATATCACGTGCTGCAACTTGGACGGGATTTACTGCATCGTATCCGATCTCCGAGAAGTGGGGGATGAAACGAGGTATCGACCCGCAACTATGGTAATTGATCTTGACTTTGGCGAGTTCATGCACCTTGCGGGCAAACCGATGCTCGATCGGCTTGATGAGTTGCGAATAGATACTGTCCACATTCATGATTGGCCCAGTCTGTGTAGCGAGATCTCCATTAACCGCGATTATGTCGACGTAGTGTTCATGGCCAAACTTGATCTCGTTCAAATATGTAGTGACGCAGTTCGTCCAGTACTTCTCAAGCTCCTCCATAGTTGCGACAATAAGCTCGGGATTCATTCGCAAGTATCGTAGAGCTTTATCGAATCCGAAGAGGAAGGTTGTGTATTCGTAGATGCAGCCTATCGTGGGTGCGGCAATAGCGTAATTGGTGGTCTCTCTCAACTTTCTGGCATGTTCGCGCAATCCCTTGAGTGGCGCTCTATCCGTCCCATCTGGCCAATCAAACTCTCTTACCTGTTGGACTGTCTTCGCATCGCTAAGTGGATGGATGCAAGGATCGTAAAAAAGAATATCTTTGACATCCTTTTCGGCGCTGTCCCCCCAGAATACGCCAAATTGGTCAAAAACGCCTCGATATTTCCCTTCTACTTCGGGAGTGAAGTCTTCGGGGAGAAGAGAAGCTGGGGGGCGCAACCATCGGATGTCCACATTGAAGCGCTGCAGCAGTTCATCACATGGATATGCGATCTGTTGAATGAAGTCACTGTATCGAATATTCTTGTCTTCAATCTTGAGGTAATTGAGAAGATTCTTGTAGGCTTTAATGTGAATACTAGACTGATTTCCACCAAAGTCAATCGGAACCATGTCAGGTTCCCGGTGATTAAGAGTTGCCATGACTCGTTGCCTAGAGTTCATTCAGTAGACCCCCAACTTGTCATTAAGCGCCTTAGCGATGCCCAAGTTTCTTGCGGAGAGATCGAGTGGTCCCCATGGCCATTCGCATCCCGCTGCGAACATGTATCGACCGTCTGGTTTTCCAGCTTCAATTGTCTGAGTGACTTCCTGAGCGATCGTTTCGGGTCCGTAGACGCGATTTCCGAGAAGGTTTGTGTTCGTGTTTCCCCTAATGCATACGCGGTCGCCAATCTTACTCTTAGCCATAGTCAAGTTAACTTGATAGTCGATGTCCAAGATGGAAGCTCCTGAACTTGCAAGCAGATTCAACATGTCTCTCCCATCCTTATCCACGGCTGAGTTGTCTCCGCAAACATGATAAAGGACTGGCACCTTTATCCCGATGGATCGAAAAAGCTCTTGGGTCACCTCGAGACAGGCTTCCTGGTACCTCTTGGGACCTATTTGTGAAACTGCTGAGTCGCCTGCTCCAATGATATCAGCGCCTGCTTCGATCTGTATCTTGGCAAACTCAAGTTGAACTGGGATGACTCGTTTCATAAGTGCCTTGATTCTATCATTCCAATCAGGTTGGCGGGCTAGTTTAAGTACTTCCATTAGTCCGAAGAGGCAGCAGATCTCGGCGAATGGCGCTTCAATCCACCCGATGATACATTGTTCATTTCCGACTTTTGTGTTGAGTAATCTAACTGCTTCAACACGGTTCTGGATTCGTTCACTAGCATTCATGTCAGGTTTGTCGAGTCTGTCGAAGTCTTGAACACCCAGTTGCTTTGCAGCGACTGGAGTATGACCTGAGAAATCAACCTCGACTCCCCAAGCGCTAGCCTCTCTATATGCGTCTGTGGAAACGTTGACGTGATCAATTCCAAAGGTTTTTGCACACTTGATATGTGCATTCGCAAGTGACTCGGCGTTCCGACAATAGACTTGGCTATAGTCAATCCCTTCGATGGTTGCAGCAAGGTGCATGATGAATGGGTTAAACGGAACTTTCTCAGGTGTCCCTTCGATAGCTGCTAGTGTGAGATCCCGCGAATTCAATACTTCAAAACCCACCTCAATGGATTGTCTGGCGTACTCTCCCCTTGGAAGACTATTCGGTCACCTTCGCGAACAACTTTTTCGCTCTTGCCGTTTATCTCCACGCTCGAAATGCGATGAAGTTCCTTCTGGTCGAGTTTCAGGGTTACTCTCCATTTTCCTGCAATCTTTGGAGCGTATTTGCCTGAGTAACCTTCGGTTGTTTTCTCGAGTTCAATGAGGGGGGACGAGAATCTGAATTCCTGTTTTGGTATAGCGGGCGCAAGGTCGACGCCCTGGGTTGAGAACTCGACTCCCATAAGTTTCGTGATTGTGTACAGTGACCATGCGTGCGGATGCATATTCATTACTGGAAAGTCGGTCCATTTCACACCTAGCAGCTCCACATCAACTTGGCCTGGAGCCTTTGAGAATTCGGAGTTGAGTGTGTCAGGTCCGCTCCAGATACCGTACCACACGTCAGGGTATACTTCTGCATGCATCGCGAGTGAGTTCTTCTTCCACTCATCCCATGCCAATTCGCGATTCGTAAGTGCCAAAGCCCATATGAGTGTGCCATTTATTGAAGGCCATATGCCCGCATTTGTCCCCGTTCCCGGAGCTCCTTGCATGGTTTTGATGGGCTTGTTGAGTATAGTCGCTCCGATCTTTGATGGCTTTCTTACATTCTCCTCAATGGACTGGACCAGTGTTTTTGTTTGAGTTGGGTCAGCGGCTCCGCCGATGATAGTCCAAGGCTGAGGCTCTAGCCACATCTCTTCGACGCCGATCCATCCAATTTCGTCCGTGAGATATGCGCGCTTGAACCATTTTCCTGTCCACTGTGAATGAACAGCTTCGCGCTGTGCCTTGGCACGCTTCTGGGCATCACTCGCAGACTCCTTATCTCCGCAGTACGTTAGTAGCCTTGAATATAACTCCAGAACGTGACTTGCCATCGCTGCGTTCAGAACACTCTCCCCAACTTGGGCGTAGCTTGCCTTTGTTACATCTAGGACGCTATCCCCAGCTTGTGCTACGGCATCTCGTTGCTTCTCGGGAACGTAACCAAGAACTACGGCGTCGTTCCAGTCACCGTTGCTCAGTCTCTGCAAGCCATGTTTTCCTGTCCCCGTGTTTTCGACTAGATATCGATAGCAGAGTTTTAGCAGATCTTGAACCCGCGCTCTTCCTGCTTTTGGACCGTACACCGGGTATGTTGGAGCTTCCTCCTTCTAGAACTGCAAGTCTCTCGTAGCTAGCACGTATTCACTCGCTAGCCAGAGCAACCACATCTCTTGATCACTCGGGCGGAATGGCGCTGGCATATACATTCCATTTCCCACGATCCCGTATGGAATTCTTCCTTCTGGGGTTACTGTCTTCAGGATGTACCTAATGA
>JAHPYV010000182.1 GCA_019058495.1 Promethearchaeati archaeon | reverse complement strand
GAATTCACCCAAAGATGGACATAACCCCACCTAATGTCCTTTTTATCTGGGCTCTACAAAGGATAGCGTATGTTGTTCTTTGTTTTAATTTCTTGCTGTAGTCCCGGTTAATCGAGACGAGCTCCAGTTGAAGACGAGGAGACAAGTTTCACGTATCTAACCATGTATCCCTTAGAAACCTTAGGTTTAGGCGGTTTCCACTTTTCAAACCTTGATTTGAGTTCATCTTCAGACAGGTTTGCTTCAAGTCTTCTGTTCCGTATGTCGATTTTTACAATGTCTCCATCTTTCAGTAATGCTATGGGACCACCGTTATTAGCCTCTGGGCAGACGTGTCCTATTGCTGGACCACCCGAAGCGCCAGAAAACCTGCCATCAGTTACGAGCACCATAGATTTGTCCAACCCGTACATTTGGAGGGATGTCGTTACAGACAACATCTCCCTCATGCCAGGTCCTCCTCTTGGACCTTCATAGCGTATAACTATGACGTCGCCTGCTTTTACAGACTTCTTCAATATTGCCTCGACTGCATCCTCTTCCCGGTCAAAGCACCTTGCTCTTCCTTTGAAGACGTACATGTTCTCAGGGACAGCAGACTGCTTGACCACAGCTCCCTCGGGTGCTAGATTCCCTTTGAGTATGGCTATTCCTCCCTCTTGGTGGAATGGTCTGTCAAGCGGCCTAATCACCTCGTCGTCTGTTACACGTCCATTCTTGATGACTTCGCCGATCGTCTTTCCCGTAACTGTTAGACACTCTGTGTGAAGCATGTTTTCGATTCGCTTGAGGATACCTATCATGCCCCCAGCCTTGTAAATGTCAAGAATGGTGTTTGATCCGTTCGGGTAGATTCCACAGAGGCATGGGACCTTCCTTGAAATATCACCGAACAACTCAAGGTCGAGTTTTATTCCTAGTTCGTGGGCTATCGCAGGTAAGTGAATTACGTAGTTAGTGGAGCCGCCCATGGCCATTAATGACATGATAGCGTTCTCGAAAGCGTTGTAAGTCATTATCTTGGATGGGGTCAGGTTTGCTTCAATCATCTTGACAATCGTTTTCCCTGACTCCTTCGATAGGTTCAACCTAGCAGTATGAACTGCAGGTATTGTTCCAGAGCCTGGGAGGGCCATTCCAAGCGCTTCCATCAGGCATTGCCCTGTCGAAGCTGTTCCAGCTATTTCGCAAGCCCCACATGTAGCGCATGAGACAGTCTCTATGATCTCCTTTGGAGTCATTCTCATTGGGTCCGTTACTCTCTTAGCAGCAAATTCTATTGCCATAAAGGCTGGACCGCCAGTTACAATTATGGATGGTAAGTCAAGTCTTCCTGCAGCCATCAGCGTTCCTGGGTTGATTTTATCGCAGCTTGTGACCATGACTAATCCATCAAAGTAGTGAGCGCGAGCCATCAGCTCAATGGTGTCTGCCACGATGTCTCTTAGCGGAAGTATGTATCTCATTCCTTCAAGTCCGTTCGGCATCCCGTCACAGGGCCCTTGGATCCCAAATTCGAACGGGACGCCACCCGCCTCCCAGATGCCACTCTTCACCCATTCGGAGATCTACCTTAGATGAGTATGTCCTGGATTGAATTCGAAAAATGAGTTTGCAATCCCGATGAACGGTTTGTTACGGATGTCTTCTTCTGATAGTCCCAATCCTTTCATTAGGCCCATACGGATCATTGAGGTTGGGACTTTCTCCATCTTCCCGAGTAGGGCTTCACTCACCAGCTTCTTCAATCTCATTCACCGGCTACTAGTTATCAGGATGACTCTAAAAACTCTTTCACCTTCTAGAAGGAGGTGAAACAGTCTCTCTCCGTGCACGATTCTTTTGCAGCAAAAGAGTGATCCTGGATGTCGTGTCTATGGAATTCTGTGCTACTAGGTTCTCATATCGCTTTTCTTGCAAGGTAGACGAAGATAATGCAACCGATGAATGCTCCTATGAGGTAATCAAATGACACTATTACAGTTATCTGTTGCCCCAGTATGATTTCAGCTGATGCATACAGGCCAGCCATGACAACAGCTGCGATTACTATTATCCTTTCCAGCAGCGTCTGCCCCACTTCTTTCTTGAGGAGGAATGCTCTTATCCAGACAGCGAAGAATAACAAGGCCACTGGAGGGAGTATTAGTGATCCAAGTGCTACGGGGAGTAGCAGGTCATCAGTTATCATGTGTCTGTATGCTAGCACCGTCTCGCGTACTCTCTCAAATCCGATTTTGTCGAGTGCTTCTGCATAATCCTGAGCGTGACCAAAAGCATATTCCTCCGCAATGGCGTCCACAGCTTTTTCTTCTCCCGGTTCCTCTTGTTCCCTTTTTATTCTGCTCGAGTAGAAGTTTGCAACCTTAGTTTTGATACCTGTGAGCCCTTTCCTTATTTCAACTTCCCTCAGTTTGGCTCTGAGATCTAGGAGCTTTCCAGAAAGCGTTATTGATTCGCCCCCAGCCACAGGCAGAAGATAGACTGTTAACAATAGACCCCATATACCTACCGTGAGATAGGCAATGTCAAATAGCGTCACTGGCGCACCATAGAGTAAAGTGCTGAGGAATCTTAGAGTTACGTAGCCAAGTATGAGAAGGGGCACCAACACCAGGAAGAATATTATTCCTGCTATTCTAGCTTTCTGGCCCTTTTTGCCTGTCAGAACTGCCGAAATCTTCTTTCCTTTCACGGCCTCAGAAATCTTTTCCCTCTTGAATGACTCTGTGATCTTCACGCTCTTAACTGCCTGAGCGATCTTGTCACGATCTAAAGCACCTTGTGCCTTGATGCCTTTCACAATCTTTGCCATTTTCCTAGCTTTGGATACTCTGGAAAAAATCGCTAGGAGAGCTTCGAAAACAGCGATGTAAGTCGCAATCAGACCAAATCCTGCAACCATCCTTATGACTGTGGCCGAGAAGACTAAGAATGAAAACACGATAGGATCAGTGAGCCATGCGCCTATGTTCCAGTTACTTGACCACAGACCAATCAGTAGGATGACGGCTCCGATGGAGAAAGCCAAGCCATATGTTAAAGCTATGTTTTCCTCTTCTGTGATGAACCTCTTGGCAGCGCTCATCGTGAGATCGCCTGTTCTTTTGTCGATAGCGAATTAACTTCTCGGTCTGACAACCATGTGCCTGCCATGCGTTCTTTTCTGAATCAGTGTCAGGAGTCTAATTCGGCTTAAAAGGTTTTCAATTCACAATTCTTGCATTGTACGGTTTCGTCAGAAGTAAAACGCAGATTACTGAACTGGAATAGTTGGCTTACCCACTTGTGTCCCAGCATATTGTTGACTTGCGAGCTGGGCTCTAGATGTTGCGATACATTTATGAATGACCCCCATCAAGTGTTAATGCGATGACACACTTGAGCAACGGCAAGATGGCCCATCAGATACTCCCCTTGCTTGCTTTGCAGCCGCAATAAATCAAATATCATGTCCAAGAAAATGGGGGTGAGACTTTTTTGGGGGTTGAGATTTTCTACAAGATAAAATATGATCCCAAGTTTCGCCCTCTTGCAAGGAAGTCAGTCAAGGTAGACAAAAGTGACAAGAATCGCTTCATCCTGTCGAATGATGAAACGGAAGAGAGCTATTTCATTGACTCCAGCGCAGCTATGATCTGGAAGTTAATGGATGGACACCACTCGATAGCTGCCATAAAGAAGCGGCTTGGCAATAAGCATAGCCCCGAAGACGTGGAGGGTTTTATAACTTTCACAGCCCAAGAGCGGCTTATTGAGAACGCTGACGACGGTGCTGGCGAAGAGAACGTAAGGAAGAGTGACAGGAAGAGCCTGCTGAAGCCTGAAGTCATTTCTCCTTTAGTAATAAACATGCCTATCCTTGATGCATCGAAATCTTCGACAGTCTTCCGGAAACTCTATAGGCTCACAAGGATCTTCTTTACTAAAGTATTCCTTCTGTTTGCGATAATCTTGGTAGGCTTCACTGCCTTCCTGCTCAGGGATGTCTTCATTAGCACGCTCTCGTCTTCAGAGAGCTTCACGATGCAAGGTTCGACAATCCTCGGCTTTCTCGTTTTCTCAATCGTTTTGATCTTTCCAATCCTCGTGATTCACGAGTTAGCTCACGGACTGGCGATGACTCACTTCGGTGTTAATCCTGGGGAGCTGGGAACTGGTCTCTACTATTTCTATCCTATGTTTTACTGCGATACGAGCGAGTCTTGGCGTTTGTCTCGTGGGAAAAGAGTACTCGTCTCGATCGTGGGACCCCTATCGACTCTATTCATTGGGTCAGTAGCTGGGCTACTAGCCCATTTCGATGTCATTCCGAACGCCACCTACCTGTTTCAGATGGCATTCTTCTTCTCTTACTATTTGGCCTTACTGAACATGGCCCCAATGTTTGAAACAGATGGATACTTTGCTCTCATGGATGTACTGAATATTCCGAATCTCAGGTCTGAAGCCTTTGGTTACATTAAGACGCTTTTGACGAGAGGACCGCGACAAGCGAACTCCAATTACGATGAATATAGTCGCAGACAGAGGTTCGCCATGATCATGTATGGCTTGGTTTCAATCGTCTGGTCTATATTCGCAATATATCTTTCATACCTGTTTTTCATCTACATAATTCAGGACGCGTTGGTGCAACTGGATAATCTTATTAAAAGCGTTGTCTCCATAACGGGAATGGCTAGCACGGACATTGGAGGAGTACTAGTCAGCATCGGTGTTGCAGTTGGCAGCTTAGGGCTTCTTACCTTCATATCACTCAGACTATATGCCATGACATATCTTCCATTGAAGTCGGTGGCTTCAAGAGTTCAGAAGATTAGCGATAGGTCACTCTCAATAGATGGAGTGTATCTCTCGGCATTCTTTCTCGTGCCCGTCTTATTCACTCCATTGAGAAAGGAGATGCTGAAGAAACTCAGCGTATCTGCTAGGAGAATCTCCCATGATGCCACTATTACAGAGGAAGGAGAACTCGTCACGGTCAGAATGTCTCTAGATAAAGGAGCTGACAAAACTTTCAATCAGCTGAGAAGTGAAGTGATCCGCTATGAGAATACTCTCCGAGACAACTACAGCCTGTATGTGAGAAAACTGCTCAAAGCAATGCGAGAAGATAAATCTGTTAACGAACTCTATATGATCGACAAGATCAACTCAGCCAAGGCTGCATCTCTGCTGAAAAAGAGTGACTTCATGAAAGCGTTCAATGAAAGAATAGGCAAAGTATACTCTAACATTGGGCAATTGCTCGAATCCTTTGTCTGCTTCATTTGGTCTGTAGATTTACGTCCTGACGTGTTCGCTCAGCTCAATCCAAAAGACTTTGAATACTCATTCCTCGAAGATATTTCCACTTCGACGAGTGTCTATGACGTAGGGACCTTCAGGAGAGAGAAGATCATAGGAAGCAAGAATATCGAGAACATGCTTAGAGGGATGAGTGAATACTTCAGCAGCGTAAAAGAAGATCCGCGATTCATGCAGTCGACTCATGCAACAGTTCTATTTGAACCAATAAAGAATAGGTTGATGATCTTTGGA
>JAHPYV010000181.1:3328-5603 GCA_019058495.1 Promethearchaeati archaeon | reverse complement strand
AATGAGAAAATGAAGCCGATACTCAACTTCTAGGATCATCTATATCCTGATTCAATCGTAACATGGGAGTGGGATGCATCTGAAGCGTGTTTATGTCTGTGGTAGTTTCAAGTTCTTGAGTAAGATGGAGGAGACTAAACGGCTCCTCGAAGCTGAAAGTCTTGACGTCTTGATGTCGAAGAACCTGGATGCCCATGGGATGTTGGGGTGCCTGGAGAAGATCGACCAAGCTGATGCCGTTTACGTGGTTAATCCAGACGGTTACATTGGAAAGAGTGTCAGCGTTGACATAGGATATGCCTACGCGAGGAATAAACCCATTTACGTTATGCAATCTGTAGATAACCCGCCAATAATGAACATAATAAACGGAGTCCTATCTCTTGAAGAATTGATTAAATTCCTTGGTCAATCCCGGTAATCCTGTCTCAGACGTTCCAGCGACATTCCATAGAGAAAGGGTGCAGAGAATAATTCTCCCGCCAACCGCCATTATCTAATCCTTCCATAGAACTCCTCATGTGAAGATGACCGAGGACCAACCCCCAATCTTCTTCTCTTAATTTCTTGACTATCTGAAGATGTGGTCTACCTCGGCGACAGTTAGCACGCTTACAACCTTGATCTACCTTGTGCGCATCACGAATAACATCATGGCCAGGGAGACGCCTCCAATCCCTAACTTGAGGATCAGACGCTTTATATTTCTAGCTCGGTATCTGACGTAGAAGCCTGTAACCCTGTCAATAATTAAGTCGAATGGAAGAAGTAACAACCTCAGTCGACTTTTCTCCATCTTCCGTCTTGACCTCTTTCTACCTTTCTTGTTTTCCACCGAGTTAAAAGCCTTAGCCCAAACTCAAACCACAAAACAAAATTCAAATAATCCTTCCTGTAACGCTTGAAATTTCATTTCAGGTTCTTGATGAACGGAATCGTTTTGAAGTCATATTTCGTGCGCAGCCGTTCTCCAGTGTCCTTGTACCCCATTTTGGTCCAGAACCCATAGGATTTCCAAGGAACACCTTGCGCATTTTCGGTCGTATCCGTCTTCATTAAGGAATATCCACAGCTCTTAGCAATGCTTTCAACGTGAGCCACAAGAGCCCTGCCAATTCCTTTCCCTTGCTCATCTTTCGTGATATCAAGGTTGTCAATGTCGACGTGATCACGTTCCTTCTTGAACACGATGAACCCGACTACCCTCCCATCCTTCTCAGCCACGATAACCTCGAAACCGTCCTTCAACCTGTTCCCTTTGCCCCATACGCCCGTCAGCGCTTCAGGAGAGGAGAAAATCCAGAACTCTGGCGCAGAAAATCCCACTAGCTCACTCCTCGTCTTTGAAGACAAGTTAACCTCAGATACAGATGGAATATCTTCGCGAATCGCGGGACGAATAACCAGTCTTGACATGGCTCAAACGAATGGCGACTCGCGGTATAACTCTTTCCATAGCACATTAGTAATCTATCGTGACGAGAGTACGGTGCTGAACAAAATTCTCGGCTGGAGGCGATGCCTAGTATGGAAACTTGCTGGTGCCATTGTGTCTCTGAAGAACTTGAAGCCTGCAACCACATCAAACATGAGGTGAACGAGGCAGTCATAATGATTTCGATGACGAACCCAGCTGTTAGCCTGGAGGTTATTCGTTACGCAGAGAAGTTCAACGAAGTAAGGTTAACTGGTTGAGTAGCGTATAATTGTGTCCTGTGCATTCCTTAATTCTTCTTTCGCTTCCTTCGACAAGGTTTCAACCTGTGTCTGGTACTTTTGCACGTCCTCAGGCTGTTTCAGCTCGCGCGCTCTTCTTAGCTCCTCTGAGCGTGACAAGATCTCATTAAGAGTGATCGTTACTTTATTTATAATTGTACTAGTTTCAAGAGCGAGTCTCGATTTCTGATCTTCGGCTTTGTGAGCAAGCGCATGCTCTTCTGCCGCTGAATCGGTAGCGACCTTCGCCGCTGCTTGCGCTCCCGCGGCATTCTGCTGAAGGAAATAGAATCCTATTATCGCTGCTATCCAACCGCTAAAGAAGCCCACCAGATTCGCGATGCCGGTGTACCCCCAGAAAATCGTTCCTAACACCCCTAAACCCATAATGACTATGAAAGAGCCAATGAACAACATCGCCAAAATGTATCTATGATACTCGGTTGATTCTTGTATTTGCGAATCAGTCTTAGCTGGTTGTTTCTGGTTGTCTTTCTCAGCCGTAATTTTCAATCCCCTCCATGATTTATGGTTCCTCTGAGATAGTTAGTATTTTATA
>JAHPYV010000181.1:0-3318 GCA_019058495.1 Promethearchaeati archaeon | reverse complement strand
ATTTTATCCTACATGAATCTGCAGGTTCTCGACCTTATAACAGTACCTGAATTTGGTTCTGATGGTATTCTGGATCGTCCGCAGCTTCAGGCGCAACGTGTCCATTGCCTGCCGCCAAGACTTCCCATCATTCAAACGCAAAACGACAATCGAGGAAATGGGACTCAGCACCGACTCATACTGGAAACGCAACAAAAGAAAGACAAAAGACTACCTACACAACAAATACAAAGTGATCGACGTATTACCAACCGAGCAGATATACCAGAAAGCAACAAAATATCTCAGCAAGAAAGTGAAGATACTGAGATACAGCGAACTTGACAGATTCGTAGCAACACCCCTTAATAAGACTGCCAACAAAGAACGCTTGCCCCCACAAGAAAAGTCAATGCGAGTATGGGCTTACGCAAAACCCCCTTTTCTCCAGCTTCTCCAGACTCTCTCTTCTAGCATTCTCTTGAATAAGTGCCAGCCTAAGGATACAATAGCGCATATTCTACAAGTGCAACAGCCGACAAGAGTCTGCTTGAATGTGTGCTCCTTCAAGGCTACTCTTGCCCAAGAAAGCGGCACTAGCAATAGAAACAGGGGTGCGACTATTATGCCGAACACATAAGAGAGCGCAGCAATAGGACCAGCTACCCCTGCACAATGAACGCTAATCTTCCAGAACACATCAATTATCATGAGAATTAACGTGACACACACGTAACCCAAAGCCGGCAGAAACATTATCCTTGTGTCAGTAGCGAAGAAAACTATTGTAGCGAAAGAATACCTGCTTATGGCCATCAAGAAGAAAGGCGTTCTTGTTTTCCTTCTAGAGACATGCAAATCAACAGGTCTCTTATTGGAAAGATAAATTACAGGCAAAAAAGCGAAAAAGGCAAAAAACAGGAAGCCAAGAATAACGCTCTAAAGAGGATGAAGGAAACCTAACCCAAGAGGCGAATAGAAAGAAAAAATAACGGATGCTAGAATAGCAGAAGTCGGCGGAGATATAAACTTTGAAATTAGATCAGCCATGTATTCGGGTTTCTTAACCAATAAGGTGCCACCTTCTGCAGCCTCGAATAGGAACTTATTCGACTCAATGATAATAAAGAGATCATGGGTACACCATCGAAACTGGTAGCAACATGGCACAACGAAGGAGGGAATCACTTCATCTAAATATGTGGCAATGCGCCCGACATGGAATAGTGCTGCCTGCAGACCCGAATGAGTTGGTTAGCATAGCAACTGAGACAGTGCTATCGCATAGGTGCCCCTGAATTCCAGCGATTGATTGGCTGTCCTCATTTCCTCTCCATAAAAGCATAAATTGCGGTATGGGTTACGTTCTTACCTTGGATTTCTATAGTTTTCAAGTCTCTTATGTTGAAGTTTAGTTCGAAAAGGTCTCTTAGTTCATCTTCAGAGGAAAAATAGATAGTAGTGCCCAGTCGGGTTTTCCTGTATTTTCCTGAGCCGCCAAACCATGGATCCTTTTCACTGAAGCAGACAGAGAGATACTTTCCTCTTGGGCTGAGTATTTCATACACGTTTTGGGTATATTTCTTCCTCTTTTCTGGGAATATCGAGTGCAATAACTCCCAGTCGTAGGCAAAGTCAAAGGTTCTCCTAATTCTAGCCAGACCGCTGAGAACATCGGTAACAAGGAAATTGCACTTCACTCCTTTCTTCCTTGCATTATCCTCAGCAAACCCTATGGCCGATGGTGAAATGTCAACTCCTGTAACGTCAAATCCCATGCTTGCAAGGTAAATAGCATAATTGCCAGCACCGCACCCCAAATCAATAGTCTTGCACGGTTTCACTTTCCCACTCTTGACTAAGTCGACTAAAGCGTCCGGCAGGATCTCAATATTCCAAGGAATCTTCTCTAGAGGTACACTTCGGTAAATTCTGTCCCTTTCAACTTTGTTTAGCAGCTGTGCTCACCTATCCCGATTGCTTTTGAAGTAAACTACAGCAATACATTATTGCTTGATCTCTGTCCTTACTTATTTTTCCTACCCTCTCTCTCATACAGTCGCGAGGATCTCCTCATGCACCAAGTCAGCTCGAAGCTTACCACATTGGTGTGTGTGCTAACCTTTGGGTTTTATTCAAATCACGATGCTCCCTTACAAAGAAAGAGAGAAGAAGGATAGCCTTTTCACGGAATACCGCCGTCTACTCTTTCTCAAAGTATTCCTCAGCTGTCGGCGGACGAGGATCCCAACCCCTGCGCAGCCCACTACGGCTCTTTGAGCAACTGGCTGCTTTTCAACTAGTCTCAGAAGACATCTTCATGCCTAGTACTGTCGAGTATTGGAGTCTTTCGGTATCAAATCTTTGGGAGAATTTGAGTCTTAGTTAGTTCCTCGTCCATCACTGTTGTACGACGTTCAGGAACTCTTCAGGTGACAGCGTTTGGAATCCCACTAGACTTCTGATCTTGTCTCTGCAGTTGAGGATGTCCTTGTCAAGCGTGACAAAGTACTTCAAGTCACGAGAGCTATCATTGATGATTTTTGCGCCTGCAATATGCATTAGGTCGAGAGTCTTCAGGAGTAGAAGTGGCGCGATCGAACACGCTTCGGCAACAACCTCGGGCACGGGTAACTTGACACCTCCCAGACTTAGCTGCACTGCCTCAAACCCCACACTGGGAAATGATATGTTCCAATCAGCGATCATCGCATTAACTAGCGCATAAGATCTTTCCGTCTCGCGCAGCTTAGACAAGATCTCCTGAAGAGAGGATGGCAGCCTCACTTGGGAGGATCCGTACAATCGGGAAATGACAGCTATGAGTTCGGCTATGAGTGTATATGAGCCAACTTTCGAAACGCCGTCGAGATTGGCTATGCGAAGGGACAAGTTATGCGCTTTCTCATTGGGTTTGTATGCTGAGATAATCACGCTTGTGTCAACATAAATCTTCAAAGCCTCTCCCTTCCTTCACCCACAATCTCCGCGGCTTTTCTCGGCGCTGTCACGCAGAGACTGGATCTGTCCTGTCTCAAGGCAGACAGTATGGCTTCTGTAGCCTCATTTAGACTCGAACTGGCGAAGTCTGCGCGCTTGCTCATTGCCGCCTCAAGGCTGAGGCTTCGAATAGCCTCGCTTCTAGTCCTGTAAATCCCACTCTTTACAAGTTCATCTATCTTCTCCAATTCCTTCTCCTTGAACCGGATGGGTATCACAACAACCATACTATCACCCAAGCGTATACGATACGCTATACGTATAAACATTGCTATACGAGGTTCTGTTAACTCTTCGGGTGATGAGTTATTTGGGTAGCATCTACTCGGAAGATTTCAT
>JAHPYV010000014.1:17409-24095 GCA_019058495.1 Promethearchaeati archaeon | reverse complement strand
GGATGATATGGGCGAGGTGGGATTTGAACCCACGACCACCTGGTCCCGAGCCAGGTATCATACCAATCTAGACTACCCGCCCATCTAGAATCAAGGTCAGGATTGTACTATTATCCTGCTATTCATTCATAAAAGGGATTCCCCGCTTGAGTTGATATGGAAGCGCATTACCAAAAGAGTAATTATAAGAAAGAGATGGAATAACTATTATTCCTTGGACACAAATGTGACTGATGAATCTTCGGTCAGTTCATTGACAAGTCGCTGGGGACAAAGGTGTGGCGTGAGCTATGAGTTCTTCGCTTGAGATTGGACGGTTGGCTCGGCGGATTGCGGGTGAGATCTCTCTTTCGGATGACCCTGGGAGGACTATGAGAAAGTGGAGAGAGATCTTTCATGTTAACCAAGCCGAGTTGTCCCAGCATCTGAAGATATCACCGTCCGTGATTAGCGACTATGAAAGTGGGCGAAGAAAGTCTCCAGGAACTAGGGCTATCAAAAGGTTTGTTGAGGCCTTGCTTTACCTAGATGAGGGCGGCGGTGGTGGCGTAAAAGCTGCGTTCGAGAGGTTCCTCAGCGTTGAAGTTCCTACCGACATTATCTTGGACATAAAGGAGTTTAATTCACCCGTCAGGGCTCGAAAGATATGCGTGGCATTGCAGGCGAGTATCGTGGCTCACGAGGATCTGCTCGACAGGGACTTGCTTGGATACGCTGTGGTTGACAGTCTGGGTGCTTTAAATGAACTCTCTGGTCAGGCTTTTGCCAAATTGTTTGCAATGATGGATCAGAGAGCGCTTATTTTCACGCAAATCAGTACTGGGAGATCTCCTTTGGTTGCAGTGAAAGTCGGCGAAGGTAAACCGAGCTTGGTTGTTTTGCATGGGCGTGGAGAAGTGGAATACCTTGCAGTCGAATTGGCTGAGCGAGAAGGAATTCCATTGCTGGTATCGAAGTTGGAGTCGGCGAATGAACTGATTAGAAGACTTCGAGAGCTCTAAAGCCATCATACACCTTGCTTCCATTTATACTACGTAAATTTGAAAATAGTCGAACCACCAGATGGGCTATCATGAAAAAGTTTAAGAATGGCGAACGTTCCCTCATCAACAAAATCCAGTATTAGGAACACATTTGCTTCTATCTAGTTGCTTTAAAATGGAATTGATACCCTTGATATCTATCTAAACGACGCTGTGTCTTCTCTCTCTGAGAAGCAGGTTAGTACCTAATTTAGCTTCCTTGGAGGCATCTCCCCTTGGTAATGAAACCAGCGAACTCAGTTGGCTTTCTCGGTTGGGGCGGATACATACCACGTTACAGACTAGCTGTAGAAGAAATCGCGAGAGTCTGGGGCAAGGATCCAAAGAGGTACAAGCAAGGTCTATTCGTGGACGAGAAGGCTGTCGCAGGTCCTGATGAGGATTCAGCTACCGTCGCCATCGAAGCCGCCAGAAACTCTGTTCTCAGAGCCAACGTCGCTGTGAAGGATATTGGTGCGGTCTTTGTCGGCTCGGAGTCGAAACCGTATGCAGTGAAACCAACAGGAACAGTCGTAGCTGAGGCAATTGGTGCTACCCCTTCAGTTCTGACGGCCGACTTTGAATTCGCATGCAAAGCTGGCACGGAAGCTATTCAATGTGGGAGTGGGTTAGTTGCGTCAGGCATGATCAAATACGCACTATCTATTGGATCCGATGTTTCACAGGGCGCTCCTGGCGACGATCTGGAGTTCACTGCTGCTGCAGGAGGTGCCGCCTATGTATTGGGCAGATCAGGGAATGACACTATTGCAGACATTGAGGCTTCGTATTCCTATGTCACCGATACACCCGATTTCTGGCGGAGACAAGGTCAGCCATATCCAAGACACGGAGAGGCTTTCACGGGAACGCCTGCCTACTTCAAACACGTAACTTCAGCAGCCAAGACACTGATGAACGAACTTGGCTACAAAGCAAGTGATTTCAATTATGCTATATTCCACCAACCTAATGGGAAGTTTCCAATCAGAGCAGCAAACAGCTTAGGTTTCACGATGGACAGGATAAAGCCAGGGCTTCTGGTGACGAAGGTTGGTAACACATACTCTGGCTCTTCGCCACTTGGTCTAGCCGCGACCTTGGATATTGCGAAGCCTAGCGACAAAATACTTGTTGTGTCTTATGGTTCAGGTGCGGGAAGTGACGCTTTCTCAATAGTTGTAAAAGACGGGATCGAAGAGAAAAAGGGGTTGGCACCGCTCATAAGAGACTACATCAACAGAAAGTCCAATATCGATTACTCCACCTACCTAAAGTGGTATAGGATGATAGTTCCTCCAACGTAGTAGCTTGAGGTGTTGCAGGATTGAGAAGAGTAGTTGTATCTGGAGTTGGAATGACAAAAGTAGATCAGCATTTCGACAGAGGAATGAGAGATCTATTCAAAGAAGCGGTAGTGAAAGCGCTAGAAGATTCTGGGAATCCTAACGTGAACCATTTCTATGTCTCGAATGCTTACGGAAGCCTCATCTCTGATCAGGCAGACTTGGGACCTTTTCTCCTAGACTATGCTGGCTGTGGATGCACCCCTGTTACCCAAATCGGAGGAGCATGTGGAGCGGGCGGCTACGCTATCATGGAAGGTTTTGAGGCGGTGGCTTCAGGCAAGAGCGACATAGTTCTCGTGGCGGGCGTAGAGAAAATGAGTGACATACCCACGAAGCAGGTGACATCGGTTCAGTCTACATGCATGGACCAAGAGTACGAAGTCAATTATGGGTTAACTTTAGCTGGGATAAATGCTATGGCTGCGCGTAGCTATATGCAGGAATATTCAGCCACTCGTGAGCAGCTAGCTTTGTTTGCTGTTCAAATGCACAAGAATGCGATGAAGAATCCCTATGCATGTCTTCCATTTGAAGTGACCACCGACAAAGTTATTGAATCATTTCCAATAGCTGACCCGCTGACTTTCCTTGACTCAGCACCCGCTTGTGATGGTTCCGCGGCAGTGGTATTGACCACACCTGAGATAGCACAGAAGCTTACCGACACAGTTGCCGAGGTAGCTGGAGTTTGCCAGTCGATCGATAATGTCAGCATAAGTGAACGTGGATCCCTCCTAACCATGAAATCGACTGTTGAAGCAGCCGAGAAAGCCTATAACATGGCTGGGGTAAGGCCAAACGAAATCGGTGTATGCGAGATTCATGATGCCTTCACGATTACGGGCTTCATAGCCTTAGAAGATCTATCATTAGTAGAAAGGGGTAAAGCGGGGATTGCAGTAGAAGAGGGAATCATTGCTAAAGATGGGAAGATCCCTACTAACCCAAGCGGAGGTTTGAAGGCCCGAGGCCACCCTGGTGGAGCGACTGGAATCTACCAAATCGCTGAAATTACCCAACAGCTTAGGGGAGAAGCTGGGGGAACACAGGTTGAAGGCGCTGAAATCGGGTTAACTCACAATATTAGTGGATTTGGATCGGGAGCCACTGTTGGAATTCTGAAGAGGTACGCCTAGCAGGAGGGATACAAAAGACATGAGTTCGGCAAGAATCTGGAGAGAAATAGCTCAGCGCTACAGGCTTCAGGGTTCGAAGTGTGCGAAGTGCGGGACGGCGACGTTTCCTCCGAGATCCTCCTGTCCAAAATGTAGATCGAGTGAAATGAAACTGTATCTGTTGCCGAGGTCAGGGAAAATAGTCACTTATTCGCTCATCCATTCGGCACCAGATAGATTTGAAACCAATGTCCCCTATCCAGTCGCCCTGATTGAACTTGACGATGGGACCAAGATTACGTCTCAGCTTACTGACTGTGATGGCTCTCAGATTACTGTTGGTATGCCTGTTGAAATGACTGTAAGGAGAATCAGAGAGGAGAGTCCCTCAGGCATAATTGTTTACGGGTACAAATTCAGACCCAAGTTGAAGATGGGCCAACAAAAGTCAACCTGAAAACCTATTTGTGTGCGAGGGACAGAGGAGAACAAGTTTGAGGAGTTCTCGAATATCCGACTTCTATAAGTTGAGCATTGATGAAAGGCTCAAGATCATCAAAGAGTTCTCGAGCCTCACCGATGAGGAAGTTGAGACTCTGAAGAATTCAGGCGGTCTTAAACTTGAAGATGCAGACAGAATGATTGAGAACGCGATTGGGGCATTCTCTCTTCCAGTTGGCATAGCTGTTAACTTCGTTATTAACGGCAAAGACTACCTCATACCTATGGCCATTGAGGAACCTTCGGTCGTTGCAGGGGCGTCTAATGCCGCAAGAATAGCGGGAGAAGGAGGAGGATTTCACGCAAGTAGCACCGAGCCAATCATGATAGCCCAGGTGCAGCTAGTTGGTGTTCAGGACCCGAATAGAGCCAGAGCTGAGCTCTTGTCTAGAAAGGAAGAGATACTGAAAATTGCCAACGAGCAGGATCCTCTGCTGCTAAGCTTAGGGGGTGGCGCCAAGGATATTGAGGTCAGGGTTATTGACACTGAAATGAGTCAAATGATTATAGTTCACCTGCTTGTGGACACCAGGGACGCCATGGGTCCGAACGTTGTCAACACAATGGCCGAGGCAGTTGCACCGAAGATAAGAGAGATCGCTGACGCAGGAACTGTATATCTTAGAATAGTGTCGAATTTGGCAGTTCATCGGCTTGCAAGGGCATGGGCTCTATTCCCGAGCAAGACCATAGGTGGGGAGGATGTTGTAGATGGCATACTTTATGCCTACGCATTTGCGTCGGCTGATCCATACAGGTGTGCAACACACAATAAAGGTATCATGAACGGTATCGCAGCAGTGGTCCAAGCTACCGCAAACGACACAAGGGCAATCGAAGCTGGCGCTCATGCTTTTGCTTCCATTCATGGAAGATATGCCCCTTTGACCTGCTGGGAGAAAAATGCAGACGGAGACCTAGTGGGAAGTATCGAAGTACCGGTAGCAGTTGGAATAGTTGGAGGCGCAACAAGGCACCCTCAAGCCAAAGTGAATCTAAAGATACTTGGCGTAAAAAGCTCGAGGGAACTAGGAGAAGTGCTCGCTGCCGTCGGGCTTGCTCAAAACCTAGCCGCGCTAAGAGCATTAGCGACAGTCGGGATACAACGGGGCCATATGCGTCTTCATGCTCGGAATATCGCGGCTATGGCAGGGGCGAAGGGTGAGTTGATCGACAAGGTTGCTGAGATAATTGTGAGGGAGAAAAAGATACGTGTTGACAGGGCGCGCGAAGTGCTTGAAAAGCTAGTCGCGAAAAAGTAGCAGCTGGCTTATTCTTGCTCATTTTGATTTTCAGATGCATTTGGGGTTATCTATTTCAATGTGTTTAGCAAAGTACACCATTCTTGATGTATAAGATGGTATGTTGACCGCGCTGATCACCGATCGTTAATTAAGTGGAATGCTACTAAGTGTAATTTTGTGGTTTATCGGAGGAAGTTGATTGGGGATGGAGAAGGATAAGCTCATAACTTCAGTCCTCTCAGCTCTTTCTAGTCAGATAAGAGTCGACGTTCTTAAACTTCTGAACCGCAAGGAGTCTGCTTCATTTACAGAAATCATGCAAGCTCTAGGATTGAACATTAGAAGTGAAGCGGGAAAATTCGCCTACCACTTACGTGAGTTAACTAACGCAGAACTTGTGGTGGGTTCCTCGTACAAAGGTTACAGCCTAACTCCACTGGGTGAGCGAGTTGTCGATTTTGTTTATCTCCTCGAAGAGACCGCGTTGAAACGTTCTAGAGAGATGTTTGTCCGAACATCTCGTTACTCAATAGAAGCTTTCAACAGAAAAAAGATCACCCAGTCATTAATCAACGAAGCTGGAGTTCCTGAGGAGATAGCGGAAGGCGTGTCGAAGGAGGTTGAGGAGCGGCTTTTAAAGATGAAAGTCAAGTACCTGACTGCTCCTCTTATCAGGGAATTTGTCAATGCTATCTTAATTGAAAAGGGTATGGAGGACTACAGGCATACACTCACACGGCTTGGTTTGCCAGTCTACGACGTCACTCAGTTGATTGAAAAGCAACCTAGCGGATTCTATAATGATCCCGATGTAGTCCACTCTAGATCCGGCGACGCTGTCCTGGAACAATACATGTTGCTAAAAGCACTACCGAGAAGAGTCAGCGATGCTCACCTTTCAGGTTCTATTCACATTCCAAACGCAAACTACTGGGTACTAAGACCAAACAGCATACAGCATGACATGCGCCTCATACTATCAGGTTTCAAGCATCGAGCTAATGTCTTCTCAGCCTACTTTTCAAGCAAAGTTAAGGACGCTGAATCAGCTGTTTCACGTATTCTTTATTTTCTGCAATTGTTCAATACAGGCATATCAGGGGACCAGTCGCTGGATCATTTCAACGTATTTCTATCTCCATACTTCGACAAGCTTCAGCCTGACCAGACGAGGCGTCTAGTAAAGCGGTTAATCTCAGGGATGAGAAGTATTTCAAATCCTGTTGCGGATCCGTCCCACTCTACATCGATCATTCTTGAGCTTCATACGCCTAAGGTCCTGAGAGAAGCACCAGCCATAAGCTCTTCAGGTGAAGTTAGAGGTTCATATGAAGAATATGAAACTGTTGCAAAGGTTCTCTTTTCGGCGATAATCGATGTTTTAATTCAAGGTGATGAAGGCAACCTCCCCTATGTCTCCCCAACTCCATTCGTGAAGATATGTCCCCACTGTAT
>JAHPYV010000014.1:0-17399 GCA_019058495.1 Promethearchaeati archaeon | reverse complement strand
TTTCAGAAGAGGAAACACTGCGAAAGGTGCATGAGCTATCCGAGCTATGGGGGACACCATTCTTCGTCAACGAACAGCCTGAATGGCAGACTGAAAATGTGAACTACGATAGCAACCTTGTGAGACTAGACTCTAGATGGATGGGTGACTGGGATCTGGGAACAATGAGAACGGGGAATCTCGATTATGTTTGCGTTAATCTGCCCCGGATCTCATATGAATCCAAGGGGGATGATGGCCTTCTTTTTGAAAAACTCAACGAAGTCTTGGAAATATGCAAACTTGCACTCGAGGCAAAAGGGCACGTGATTGAAAACAGAATGTTCAGAGACAATGAGCTCACGATGCTTTCAAATGCACCAGATTCTGAGCCGTATTACAGAGTACGCAGTTCGACTAGAGGCATTAGCTGCATAGGTTTACCTGAAGCATCCAAGTTCCATATGGGATCATTATCGGAGGACTGGAAGGAGATAAACAGGTTCTCGATAAAAATACTCGAAAAGATTAGGAGCTATACTGATGCGCTGTCTAAGAGTACAAACCAAAGGTGGGTAGTCGCCCAAGCGCCATTTGACTACTATTCTGCACGCCTAGCTAAACTTGACATCGAGAGATTTGGGCGAGAAGGGGTAAGCTTAGACAACTTAGATCAACCCTACTACTCTACGGACAATACATTGAAGAAGCCTTCAGGATGCTCCCTCAAGGAGATACTTGAAGCAGAGGGAAGGTTTCATCATCTTCTTAATGGTGGACACACATTGACAATCCCGATTCCAGACTCGAAAATTAGTTCCAGACGATTACTTGAAGTGACCAATGACATAGTTGCCAGAACGGAACTGGGTTCATATGCATTTGCAAGATCATTGACTTACTGCCTCAACTGTCAGACGAGCCATATCGGCGTCTTGCAGAAATGCACCACATGTGGTTCCACTAGTGCGCAATTGCTCAGTTTTGACAGGCTAAACGGTCCACAAAGACTGGTGGAGAACTTACTTCCAGCACGTGGAAGCAGACCCACTCGTGGTTGGCTAGTTGACTTAGATTAATCCATCCAACTGGGCGGACAGACAACGCGAGATCGAATCCAGTTTTTCAGTCAACAGCGCCAAGGACCAAAGCGAGTATAGCCATACGAGTGACTACTCCATAGAAAACTTGTTTGAAGTATCGGGCGTGGGGCGTCGCATCAACAGCCACATCGATCTCGTCAAGTCGGGGCAACGGGTGCAGAATAATCATGTTGCCTTTTGCCTCTTTCAGCAATTCGGTCGTGATTCTGTAATATCCTTTAACTTTTTCGTATTCAGCAAGATCTGGAAATCGCTCCTTTTGGATCCTTGTCAGGTAGAGTACGTCAATCATGGGTAATACTTCTTTGATATCAGTTCTCTCCTCAAACTTGGTTCCAAGCTTTCGCAAGTCACCCGAAACTTCTTCTCTGATCCTTAGGGTAGGAGGAGAAACAAAGAAAAGGTTCACCCTGTATTTTGAAAGCAAGTAAGCCAAAGAATGCACAGTTCTACCATACTTCAGGTCTCCAACTATAGCGATGTTTAGTCCATCAACTTTGCCAAGTTCTCTCCACATAGTGTAGAGATCCAGAAATGCTTGAGTAGGGTGCTCCTCACTTCCTGCGCCGGCATTGATCACTGGGATACTAGAATAGTCAGCAGCGAGGCGAGATGATCCCTCCAATGGATGTCTTATGACAAGTATATCCGCATAATTCTCTACAACCCTCACAGTATCGGCTAGAGTTTCACCTTTAGCTATAGATGAAGTACCAGGCTCAGCGAAGCCTATGACACTACCTCCGAGTCGGATCATGGCCGTCTCAAAACTTAGACGCGTCCTCGTACTTGGCTCAAAGAATAGCGTGCCTAGAACTTTCCCTTTGAGGAGGTCTGATCCCTCTTTAGTCAAAGGTTCAAGCTTCTTAGCGGTCCTCATTATGGAATCGACATCTTCCTTAGAAAAATCAGTGACTGAAACTATATCTCTACCCTTTAGGCCCAACTAACTGTCTCACCGCCTCTCAAAACATAGACAACAATATTAACTGATAATAATCCATCATTATTGTTATTAAGCATTCACAACCATAATATTTTAAGCTACTTACCCTGCGGTTAGTTAAGTGGTTTACTGTTCTGCGAGTTGATTTGGAATGGAGAACACCTTACGAGCGCGGAAGATTAAGGATGGAACCGTAATAGACCATTTGAATGCTAACACAGCGTTCCCTGTTCTGAAGCTTCTGGGGTTGCTTGGTGAAACCCAGAATGTCCTAACAGTCCTCATAAATGTTGAGAGCCAAAAACTTGGAAGAAAGGACTTGATCAAGATCGAGGGTAGGGAACTCAACCCAAGGGAAGCTGATCTAATAAGCATAATTTCACCAAATGCGACCATCAACGTGATACGGAATTTTAGCGTTGTCGAGAAGAAGAGAGTTGGGTTACCCAATGTTCTTAAAGGCGTGAAGTGCCCGAATCCGACTTGCATAACTAATACAAATGAACCTGCTTCAGCCGAGTTCACAGTAATAAAGAATAAAGATACCCTTTTTAGGTGCAAATACTGCAATAGACAGTTTGATATTACCACAATAAGAAAAGTCATACTTGAGAAACAGTTCTTATGAATTCAAAAGCGCACTCTGAAACAATCCCGTGTCGAGGTGGCTTGCTGGACATGAGGGTAGCTGCAATAGCAGACTCTGATACAATTATCGGGTTGAGACTTGCAGGTGTCAAACTTTCTTTTCCAGTTGAAACGCCTGAACAAGCTCAAGAAGCTCTTAGCAAGGTATTACAAGATCAATCGGTGGGACTGATAATTCTCACAGAGAAGATAGCTGACAAAATGAGGGACGCCGTAACCGATGTCATGTCTCAGCGAACAGTTCCCATAATAGTCGAGATTCCCGATAAGCATGGTGCTCAGCCGGGAAGACGGGATCCACTGATGGACATGATACGGCGCGCTGTAGGAATAGAATTGAAATTCTAGAACTCGTTCTGAATTCACCAACGTCCAACATGTATTAACCTGCGCATAACTCACATGATGCGGGAGGGCTCAGGTATCATGGTTGATGTGGAAGCTCTGAAGAAGGCTGCTGCAAGGGAGGCGGTCAAAAGCATTCGTGATGGTGATGTACTCGGTCTAGGAAGTGGGACCACCGTCAAGCACCTAATCGAGGAGCTGGCTAAAAGGGTCAAGAGTGAGAGTTTGAAGATCTTGGCAGTCTCTTCTTCGTATGATACGTCGCTGCTTGCATCGGAGAGCGGTATCCCCCTTACTAGCTTAGACGAACATCCCAAGTTGTCAAAATGCTTCGATGGCGCAGACAAGGTTGACAGGGACTTAAACATGATCAAGGGCGGCGGCGGCTGCCACGCTCGCGAGAAGATAATTGCCTCCGCATCGAAGACAGTAAATATACTCATTGATTATACAAAACTTGTTGACAGAATAACTGGGAAATACTCCATACCAGTCGAGATCATACCCTTCTCTTACAGGCTTGTGTTAGAGAAAATCAGTGGAGCAGGAGGAGTATTGAAGTTAAGATACGCAGGTTCCTCAAAGCTTGGTCCGGCGATCGGAGATAATGGAGGATTCATCGGGGACGTGACTTTTCGAGACCAAGATGATTTAAATCAACTTGACACACAATTAAACTCCATACCTGGAATCATAGAACACGGTCTATTCCTAAGGATGGCTGACATAGTGTACGTTGCATACGAAAAGCGAGTTGATACACTCAAGAAGCTGAGTAATAGAGAGTAGGGCTCAAAAAAAGAATACCCGTAGGCCTAAACTCTAGGAGCAATCATGATTCTCCAAAGCCACTAAGCCTCTGCGCGTCCAATAAGTCGCTTGAGCCTATTCAGCTCATCCATCATCTCTCGTCTTAGGTCAGCTATGGTTGCCTGACCTGCAGTTGCTGCCGCAGGCGCAGCTGAAACGATCGGTTGAGCAGGGGTCTGAGGAGCCTTCGGAATACCTGGAGCGATTCGGGCAGGCGGCGGTGTGACCTCGAATTCCTCCTCCCTGGGAGCCCTAGGTATTGCAGGCAGTTTCATCGAGGGTTCAGGTGCTCTGGCAGGAGCCTCCTTTGCAGGCGCAACCACTGGAGGCGCAGCCTTAACGGGCGCTGCGATTACTTTCGGTGCTACAACGGGAGCTGGCCTAGCTGGAATGGCTTTCTTAGAAAGACCCTTCAACTTATCCAGATACGATTTCCTCACTTTTTCTATATCACTTTCAAGCTTCGCTACATCAACCTTGGTTCGCTTCGAGAGCTCTGAATCAATTTTCTTAAGTCGCTCCGTATAAGTTGCCTTATGCTTCTCAAACGTATCCTTTGTGATCGCCCCTTCCTTCACTGCAGCTTCAAGCGACTTCAAGGCGCTCTCAGTAGCGGTCTTCTCAACTTTGAGTCTAACCACATCCTCATCGACTTTCTGAATCGTAGGGACTGGTCTTTCTACACCAACACTAGTAGGCGGAGCTGCAGCAGCCCTTTTGGGAGCGACAGTCCCCCCACGACCGAGTACGAGAAACATGATAAAGGAACTGCATAACATTGCAATGGAACCAAAGAATATCGTGGGACCCAAATTGACGTACCAAATGGACCATAGGTAATATCCAAGAGGTATGCCCACCACTGAAAGAATAGCGACAACTAGTATCACCTGCTTCTTACTCAAGACCTTCTTCATATAGAGTAACGTAAACAACGCCCAACCAACAAAGATCACAGCTACAAGTCCCAAGAGAGTTAAGTCCCCGAAGTACATGCCTAGGAAGTCCAACTTGCGCACCTCAGATTGCGGTTTGAAGCTTGCAACAACAATTCTTCAAGCCATTGTACTAACATATCAGCCTCTTTGCGCCTAAAAAAGGTTACGATCTCGTTGCGATCTTGCTCGATCATCTTATCACTACCAACATGTCAGCGCAGGTGGAAACCAAATTGAAGCCCCAGGTGGGATTCGGACCCACGACCACCGCCTCACTGTACCCCGAAGAGGTTTACCAAGGCGGTGCTCTACCAGGCTTTGCCGACAAACTGGCAAAAGTACCGGTTTATCATGAGCTACTGGGGCATCGATTCAAAATTCTCTATTCCACACTTGACTTCTGAGGAAGGATTCTAAGAATAAAAGACTTTCCTACTTGATCTCCCAGCTGATCACAATGCGTTTGATCAGTGTTTTGTATAACTAGGAATGGTTGAAGTGAGGGAATAATCATCAAAAGGATTTTATAATCTTACTGCAATGAGATATAGAACCAATAGGAGGCATCTCTACGGACTACAAATGGGTGGCACTCTCAAATACCACCCTAGGCGTACTTATGGGATCAGTGGATAGCAACATAGTTCTAATTGCATTGCCAACAATTGCAAGAGAGCTTGCTGGAACGTCTCTCTTTGATCTACTGTGGATACTTCTCGGATATCAACTGGTCACTGCAGTCGTACTTGTGAACTTTGGAAGACTCGCTGACATGTTCGGCAGAGTGAAGTTATATAATTTCGGTTTTGCCCTGTTTACGGTAGGTTCAGCCCTTTGTGGATTCTCGCAGAGTGCTGTTCAACTTATTCTTTTCAGAATCATCCAAGCACTTGGAGGCGCTTTTCTCTTTGCAAATAGTGCAGCGATCATCACTGATGCTTTTCCGGAGAATGAACGAGGAAGGGCGCTCGGAATAAATTCTGTCGCTTTCGTCGTTGGATCGGTATTGGGTCTCGTACTAGGAGGATTCTTGACGGCTGGATTCGGCTGGAGGTCAATATTCTTAGTTAACATTCCGATTGGAATCTTTGCCACAATCTGGTCTCACTATCGGCTGCGGGAACTAGCAGAATTAAACCGAGAAGAAAAACTGGATATCCCGGGAAATGTAACATTAGCAGTTGGGCTAACAATTCTCCTATTAGGAATCACTCTTGTTTCGATTGCGATAATTGAGCCACTCGAATTCTATTTGCTCACAATCGTCGGGGTCTCAATGATCGTGGCGTTCGTAATGATTGAAAGAAGAGCTAAGTACCCGATGCTGAATCTTGGCCTTTTCAAGATACGCTTGTTTAGTGCTGGAAATGTAGCTATTTTCCTTAACGCGCTTGCTCGGGGTGCGGTGTCTCTTGTTCTGATCTTCTATTTGCAAGGACCGACGATGGGCCTGGATCCCCTGACCGCTGGTATCTTCCTTGTACCTGTCTCTGCTTCAGTGGCAGCCTTTGGGCCAGTGAGTGGTTGGATTTCAGATAAACGGGGAGCCAGAGCGTTGGCCACGTTGGGTCTAATAATCTCTTCCGTGGGATTTCTCATGCTTACACAGATAGGAGAAACAGTCACTTTTAACGATCTTCTCCTTCCTCTGGTCCTTGTAGGATCTGGAATGGGAATCTTTGCATCGCCAAACAGGGCTTCGATTATGAATTCGGTGCCACCGGCTGCTAGAGGGCTGGCATCAGGAACGAGCGCAACCTTGATCAATGTGGGAGCAACATTCAGCCTGGGAATATCATTTGCCGCGATGACCGTCAGCACGCCCATCGCTGATCTAACTGAAATATTCTTAGGGGCACCAGGGTTGGGCAGTGCCCCATGGATTGGCGAATTCATAAATTCAATTCGTTCGGTATACTTGCTCTCAACGATCTTCCTTCTGATTGCTATTGTACCGTCTCTGATGAGGGGACACCAAAAAGTCGATCGTGGTCCTCGTCTTTTCTAGACGCCACGGTTTCTCTCAGGCAACAGTCTTCAACCTACGATGATCTTCCTACAAATTGGTTGGTTAAGATATAGTTTCAGAAAGTATATTAGTCACTCTAAGCGAGTGCGGGGGGTGGGATTTTCATTCGAGGAGTGTTTTTCCTCGGATTTCGAACCCACGAACTCCTTCTCGGAGTGAACATGACCCATCACCTGGAAAATCGGTCTGACGCCCGCTCGTTCGAGAGTGGATCTTAAGTCCACCGCCTATAGACTAACCAATTGCATTGTCCGGTCTTGGCGACCCCCGCAGTTCTCATCCTGAAGAGTCTATCAATAGCCACTCTCTTTTTAAAGTTGCGTTAAATGAATTCAAGTCAATAACGTGAATGTGAATGAAAGGAAAATTTTTTATTTGTACAAGTTAATCTTATTACATACCTGATCTTCGAACTACAGATGTGTAGCATGCCGAGGTAGCTCAGCTTGGTTAGAGCGCCGGTTCCTATGAAATGAGGTGAAACTCATAATCAGCGCTTATTTCGGGGTCAGATGAGCCATCCGGAGATCGCGTGTTCGAATCGTTATGACCAAGGTAATTGCGGCTGATGTTCCTCATCCCTTTTTCTGGCTTGTACGATATAGTGGGCCGAAAGAGGCTTAAAGAGCGATATGCGTGTCAGATAAGAGTCTATCGGTTCGAAGACTCTAAGCATTTTTCTCGCAACATCGCGTCTCCTGGGATCAAACAAAAAAGGATTTAATAGCTGACCCAACAAGAAATCGCCATAAAACCTTTCTATTACAAAACCTTGACTTCTAAGGCTCTTCGTAAGATTTCTGTGATGTAATGCAGGAGAAGCATGTCTGCCAATTCCTCGATGTAGGAATCTTCTGACTGCTGTGCAAATCAGAGTCGGACTCCACAGCGAGTCGATGCAAAGAATTAGTTTTCCTCCATAATTGAGAGTACGGTAAATTTCGTGCAGAATCTTATTATAGAATGGTATTAAGTCGAGCACAGATATGCAGACCGCGACATCGAATAGGCCATCCTTGAATGGAAGCCTAGAGCACTCCGATCTCACGAGTTGAGGTTGATCTGATGCGCAAGCCTCCCCTGTTTTAGATTTTGCTTCGTGTAACATTCCCCTCGAAAGATCTATTCCAGCTACCGTAAAACCCATTCGCTTCATTAGTAATGCATACTCGCCCGTTCCACACCCAATATCTAGAGCAAGGCTGCGTCGTGTGCCAACCTCCAGAAGAAGTCTTCTTATGAGAGCATGCCTTATCCGGTACCCTATAGCCGCTCTTTCAAAGTCGTAGCGGGAGGCCACTCCATCAAAGCGAAGAACATTCTGATTGGCTTCTGAATAAGCCCAAAAGCGAATTTTCGGCATGTTCATGACCTATGAGATTTGTGCAATCACGAAGGAAGCGAGCGAGCTACTTGAAGCATTAAGAATTGCAGGTTTATATGTGCCACTCAACTCAACCATCGTCGGGGTATATTGGGGAAACAGAATCTATTAGTTAAAGAGCGGGAAACATATATCTTGGGAAATAAAGGAGAAGCCGAACCTATTCCTCATGAGGTCAAGTATGTCCTGGCAGGGATAAGAATGTAACCTCGTCATCCTGACACCTGGGAAAAAAGAGGGGGAAGATGGATTAGATGGAACTATGGTACAGACAGTGGAAGACTCACACTGTTCACCCGAATCTAAGTGTTAGGTACTTCCATACAATCGATACTAAAGAAAAAGCATATTGGCTTGGCTTTATGTTTGCTGACGGCTACATCACTGAAGACCAGAATGGAGGAATGCTGATTCGACTTGAGCTTGGCCGAAAGGACATAGATATCATCAATAGGTTCTGTAACAGTCTAGGACTGGAAAAGGGCAAGAAAGAGTATCAAAGACATGAGAAGACAGAAAGTGTTGCAATCAGGTTCAAGTGCAAAGCAATGAGTGGCGGCCTATTGAAGCAAGGGCTTATGCTTCGAAAATCGGATCGGATTGAGTATCCGAAATTGCTTCGCAGAGATTTGGAGCTTGCTTTCCTGCTAGGATACTTTGATGGTGATGGAAGGCGGAAATCAACTTCAATCACATGTGGCAACAGGCGCTTTCTGGAACAGGTTAAGAGCCGATTTCGCCTTCCATACAATATTGTGGAAGACAGTCGAGAAAAAGAATTAGACGGCAGAAGGATAAGAGGAACAGTCTTCTACATGAGCCTAGGTGCAGAGCTTTTCAATGAGATGATGAAGAACTATAAGCGGAGCATGCCTAGAAAGCGTTGGTTTCCCTGCGATTCGAGAGAAAAAGCGCGCAGAGCTGCCGAAGCTAACAGACCTGAAAGAATCCGAAAAAGAAAAGAACTACAATGTGGATGGAGAGCTGTCACAAAGGAGGAACTGGAACGATTAGTACAAGAGTTGCCGTTAGCACGCCTCGCCACTAAATATAATGTTCACATAAATTCTATAGTCAGGAAATGTGAGAGGCTTGGCATCTCCAGACCAAGAGGACGAGGTTACTGGCAAAAAGAAAGATGCTCGGAAAGGAATACAAGGCGAAATCAATAGCTCCTAGAAAGGAGAGTAAACAACATACCCTTGTTGTGTATCTATCTTCTTCCATTTACTTGCCAAGCTATTGGCAAGAGGGTTAGCTATTTACCTTCTGCATAATGGAGGTTCTCTTGGCTAGCGAATCTAGCAACAAGAATGGCTGACTAAGATGAGAACCAAGAAAGGAGATCAACTTACTCCTCTTGGAGCAAGTCTTATTAAAGGTATGAGACAAGATTGTAAGGTGTGCCGAGGTAGCTCAGCTTGGTTAGAGCGCCGGATCAAGTTAAGAAACAAGGCGAAACTCATAATCAGCTCTAATCGGGGTCAGATGAGCCATCCGGAGATCGCGTGTTCGAAAGATCGCGTGCTCTCATTCGGGGATAGCACCATCCGGAGATCGCGCCCTCGGCACCATATTCCTTCCATTAATACTCAGCTAGTCATCTAGTGAACTTCTGAGCGCAAACTTTATCGCCAAAATTCAGCCTAATCTCTCCTGCGTTTAAAGCGGAAACGAAATCAATGAAGAGAAGAGCACAATGACGTTCTCATTATCAGTCGATGATGGGGAGTTCCTGGTCAAATTGGCGAGGAAAGCTATGGAGAGTTATGTGACTCGTAGAGTCAAGATTACGGTGCCGCCTGGGACTTCTCAAAACCTATTGACTAAGTGCGGAGTTTTTGTTACCTTGGAGAAGATTGTCAGCGGCGTCTCAGAGCGAGAGCTTCGCGGTTGCATCGGAAGACCTTTGCCAGATATTCCACTGGTTGAGGCGACGATTGATTCAGCGATTGACTCATGTAGCCAAGATCCTCGATTCTCGCCCATCAAGCCTGCTGAACTGGAAAGGATAGTAGTTGAGGTCTCAGTATTGACCCCGCCAGAGCTCATAACCGTTGATGACCCGAAAAAGTATCCCATGCGAATAAAAGTCGGCGTTCACGGTCTATTAGTTGAGCGGGGATGGAACAGAGGTCTATTGTTACCTCAAGTTCCAGTTGAATGGGGATGGAACGAAGAAGAATTTCTTGGACAATGCTGCGTAAAAGCAGGTTTGCCTCCAAGTGAATGGCTCAAAAAGACAACTAAGATCTTCAAGTTTGAGGGTCTAGTGTTCCAGGAACTTGAGCCAAATGCTGGCATAGTTCAGAGAGATCTCTCGACTGAGAAATCAAGGTAGGTAGGGAATGCAGCAATACTCCGTATCAATTGACGACATTCGCTCGAGATGTAGAATCATGTCCGATGGATTGGATTCCAGTGTACTCAGGGATAAACTCCTTGAATACCTGCGAGAGGACATTGGTTTCGGTGACATCACAACCAATTCTGTGGTCCCATCTGACCTCGTAGCCGAAGCCGTAATCACTCTGAAGTCAGACGGAGTCGTCGCAGGAATAAGAGAATCAATATACATATTCGAACTCGCCAGCGTAGAGATCATAGAACATGTTTATGACGGGGCTGTGGCTCACAAAGGTCAAATAGTAATGAAAGTCAAAGGGCCCGCAAGATCGATTCTAACTGTTGAAAGAACCGTTCTGAATCTGTTGATGCGAATGGGTGGAATTGCAACACTCACTCGCAAGATGGTTGACGAAGCCCGTTCTATAAACCATGCCATCAAGATTGCTTGCACTAGAAAGACCACTCCAGGATTCAGGCTTTTCGAGAAACGGGCAGTTGAGCTTGGAGGAGGAGACACGCATCGACTAAGATTAGATGACGCTGTTCTAATAAAGTCAAATCACATCTCAGCCGCAGGGGGTATAAAAGAGGCAGTCGAAAGAGCAAAATCTAGTACAAGCTTCACCAAGAAAATAGAAGTAGAGGTCACTTCAATAGATGAAGCCTTAGACGCAGCGAAATGCGGTATCGACATATTGATGCTCGATAACATGTCCCCGAATGAAGTAGAACAAGCTGTTTCAAGTCTTTCTGAGATGGATTTAAGGAACCGATTGATGATTGAGATCTCGGGCGGAGTAACACCTGAAAATCTCAAGTCTTACGCGGCGGCGGGCGTTGACATCATATCCATGGGGATGCTGACACATTCAGTTAAAGCGCTTGATATCAACCTCAGAATAACGAAAACATGGATATCTACATGACAGGAAGCTATGGCTGATGCTCTGCATCAGGTGTGCGCTTCTTCGACAGCAATCAATACTATTTCCCTGATCTTCTCTCGGTACTCTCTGAGGGACGAATCCAAGCCGCAAGTAACATCTGGTTTGGCTCCTCCACAACGCGTCATCAGTGTTCCAGCTTTCTCTCCAATCTTAGATGCCAGTTTTCTTTCTCCTATACTTTTGGCTAAATGCTTCAGGTTCTCCTCGTCGAGTCCGACCAACGGATAGAAAACAGGAAAACCAACAACAGCACCATATTGCCTGAGAGTTTCCATTTGGTCGACCTTGGATGGGTCTGTTCGTTCAGAGGTCACAATTCCCTCTGCTCCTTCGAGAAGAGCGATATCATTCATTGCTAGATACTCTAGATATTTCCTGAGACTGTTGGAATCGGTCTTCCGAATTACTTCGGCAAGGGGCATGACGACAATCTGTAGCTTACCTAGGACATATGGCAGCAGTACGGATTTGGTCAGACTCATCAATTCTTCAACCCGTTCCTTTTTGTCGAACACTGCGAGAATAGGTGTACAACCTCTTTTCATAATTAACCAAGTTGCTATGATGCTCTCATAGTCACTCAAACGGGAGACGATTTTTCCCTGGCTGCCTATCGGTAGCCCTCCTACGCCCCGGATCACTAAGTAGTAAATGAAACAACGTTCTGCTCTTACTTCAACAAAGAATTCATAATCTGGCGAATCAAGGTCGACGGTAACTTGGATTCCGGCTTTTTTCGCAATTTCGATAACAGAAGAGCCACAAGTCCTTGCAATCTGATTGGTTGTGAATTCGTGTTTCCCGACTCTGCGAACACGGATAGCGAATCTATCTCCTTGTCTCAACTTCTGTCTTGCCATTTCGGAAACAGTTTCTGAGATCTTGTTGATCTCTGCCTTGCATTCAATGGCGGGGCTTGTCGACACAATGCCAAAGACCTTCGAAATGGTCTCTGCCACTCTCTCACTCGCGCTTGAGTATATTATCAGCCTTTCCCAAGTGTCCTCGATTCTATCGAATGGAAGTCCACTGATCCTCAGCGCGGTTAATACATTATGCCGGAGCAGTCTCCTCAAGGCCGTTCGTGTATTTCTGCTCTTCAAAGCAATCTCGCTAAACCTAGATAGCACAATTGGTAAGATCATTAGTCTGTTCCCCGCCAATTAGCGGTAAGACATCTGTGCACAACTTGCAGTGATGAATATCGTAGAATCTCTCTCAACTCTTGAATTAAGCATAACCCCTTTGAAACCTTTTAAATGTATTTTGGATACTAGGACTCAAGACGACTGATGAAGAAACGGAGGATCGCAATTCTACGTACGAGTTTGAGCTCAGATACATCGCGGAAGACCACACTCCGATTCTATATTCGTTAAACAGAATGCACGCACGGATTAAGGATAAACTCACTCAAAATGACTACTACTTCTCAATGCCATCGAGCTGTGCGACTGAGAAGGGCTCCATAATAAGAGTGAGAGAGGAAACGAAGGAGAACGGCGGGAAAAGGGCGGTTCTTTCGTATAAGAGTCCGAATGTGTTGATGAAGGGTGTTGAAACAAGAGAAGAGATTGAGGTAGAAGTGCTGAGTGATGTTCCAACACTGATGAGACTGCTTGACAAGATTGACGTTAAGCCCTTGGTGTCAGTTACCAAGAAAAGGGTAGAATATTCACTTACTTACAAGGGCGCCGATTTTACAGTCACATTGGACAAGGTTAGCTCACTTGGATCGTTTGTTGAGATTGAACTCATGTCAAGCAAGAAGAATGATGTTCAAAGACTCATCGCATTAGGTGAAGAACTTGCAACAAAACTTAATATCGACTTCTCAAAGAAAATAAGTATAGGCTATCACGAGCTCATGTTGGCAAAACGGAACTAATGAATCTGGTCAGACCATAGCTAGCAAACGACAGTTTAGGAGCGGACATCTACATCAATGGACAGTTCAGGAGCCACCGTTAACATCATATTCTTAGGAACCGCTGGTAGCGGCAAGACAACAATGGTACATAGATTCGGCTTTCTTGGGTTTGTTTGGTTGTGTTGGGCATTTTCTTGGTTTGTTTTTGCATTTTCTCATTTTTCTTGGGTTTTCTATTAGTGTAAATTGCGTGTTTTTCCGCGTGGTATATGAAGTCCTCGCAGTGCATTTTACGTTGGGTTTTTCGCTGTGTGGTAGACTGTTTGGGTGGATTGTTTGGATTTGGTTTGATTTTGCTTTTTTTGTTGCAGATTCGGTCTTGTTTTGCATTTTCTGGGGTTCTTATACTCTAGTTGCCAACTTGTTTTTGAATTGTCATGGTGGAGTTTTGGCTCGTCGCCCGCCGCCTTTGCCCTAAAAGAACAAGTGGCATATGTTCGGATGATGTTCCACGTGCGCCTACTTTGTTCTTTTCCCCTCGCCTTTGGCTTGGGTCGGGCTCAGTCGTGGCTCCTCGCGGTGTACGTGGTCAAATCACCTCTCTCTATCGTTCGAGGTGATTTTTGAATTTGAGTAGTTTTTTCATTAATCCGAGTGCGGATGGGCGTGTTTGCCTGGATTGTTGTTTGAATGGTCTGGGTTGCGGTGTTGGAAGTTCTCCTGTGAAAAGGTTGAAGGTTGATGCTCTCTCGGATGGCGAGTGGAACTACATTCGTGGGTTGTTTCTGGCGGATGGTTGTGCTGATGCCTCTGTGAGTAGGGGTCAGCGTTATAGGTGTTTTCGTGTTCGGTTCATTCTTCAGGCGAACGAGGTTGAGATAGCCAACAAGGTGGCCGAGATGTTAAGGAGGGCTGGCTTGAATCCTAACGTCGCGATGGATTCGAGGAGGAGTATGATGGTTGTGTGAGTATACTCAAAGTGTCTGTTTGGCTTTCTTCCGGACAAGAATGTCCTTAAGAATGATGTTGTCAGCAGGGGGAGGTTCTTTGAGGTTAATGGCTTGCTTAGTGTTGAGAACGGTGTTCCTTTCTTAGCTGGTCTCCTCGACGGTGACGGGCATTGCGGGGTGCATGTTAGCAGAGATCGGCTTCTGTGTGCGAGTTGGGATTGGAGGTTTGCTCAATCCGCTTTGCTTTTCCTAACCGACTACGTTCAGAGGTTCCTTCAGCGTTTTGACGAAAACAGTGTCAGAGTGACAAGGACTATTAGAAGAGATGGACGTGTTGAGACTCAAGTCAAGTTCCGTAGGCGTGTCGTGGAAGCTTTGCTTCGTTCAGGGATCGCTAAGTGGTCGTGGAAGGCTGCCCAGTTCTTGAAGGGACCCGCGAAATTTCGAGGTGAACGCGAGAAGTACTTGACAGTCGGAGAGGTTGCACGTTTGCTTAACGTTAGTGTGTGGTCTGTGAAAAGGTTGGTCGACCTCGGTGAGGTGAAATGCCTTAGGAAAGGCAGGACTTCGAGAAAATTGAGGGATCTGTCGTGGCGTTACATCCCCGTTGATGAAGTGGAGGAGTTTAGAAAGAGATATGATGAGGATAAGGAGAAGGTTGAGAGAGTAAAGAGAGACGGGGTGAAGCTGTTGGATGTCGCCAAAATGTTGGGTGGCGCCTCAGCGGGTTCATTATACTTCTCGTTATGGAAGATGCATCGACATAGGAAGCTTCATGCTACGATGGTAAAAGAGGGGAGAGGTCGAGGATACTTGGTAGTTCCGATGGATGAGATCGAGCGTCTCAGACGCGAAGTCGGGAGAGAGTAATGAATGGTTAGGCATGCAACAGCGATGTTGGGTGCGTCACCCAACATTCTACTGTATGCCGAGAGATAAAGAACCTAGAAAGCGAGCTTGGCAAGAGACGGGCCTGGGGATAGACTTCGAGTGATTGTGGATGATGGTGCCCCTTACTCGTCGGCAGGGCGTTAAACACCGTGGGATGGCTCTGGCTCTATTCGCTCGGTATTCTCAGGGTGTCACTCTCAGCGCGCGCCCCTTTTGCATCATCCTCGAAATCTCATGGACTCCTCCTAGATAGTAAATACATTCTTGAATTTTCCAAGAATCGATCTGAAGAACTTGGGTAGCGTGCGCTATATTGAAGCAAGTTGAAGCCTACTTGAGCCAAATCGGATACAACGGTATTCGGGGAGTGATACTTGTTGAGTTGGAAAAGGTTGTTGCGGCGAAACTCAGAAAAGAAATGCAAGCCTTCTCGATGACAGCTTGGTACCTTGGAAAGAACAAGCTGGAAGAAGGAATACAAATAACGGGGTCATTCTTGTTTTAACGCTTCGTAGTCGCGACGAGAAGCTTCAATTCGAATCTTTGCTTCTGCACGAGAGTATGACATGGTATCATAAGAATCCTCACAAGTCCCTAGGACAGTAATGATAAGAGTCAGCAGCGCTCTTCTTGATAACAATAAGAAAATATCTCTCCTCTTTCGCGCACTGAAAAAGCCTCCAAGTGGCGTGATTGACATGGTGACTACGGGAACCCTTGTCAACATAGTATTTCTGGGAACTGCTGGATCAGGTAAGACGACGCTGGTCTCTAGTTTCGGTCGATGGCTAGAGAAGAATTGCGGTTACACAGTCGGGTATGTTAACCTCGACCCAGCCTGCCTAGAAACACCATTCAAGACGAGCTTTGACGTTCGTTCATTATTCACCACAAGCGAAATCATGAAGAGAGAGAAGCTGGGACCGAACGCCGCGATAGTTAGGTGCTCTGACCTGATGTCAAAGCGAGCAGAGGAGATAGCTGAATCGATAGGACGGGTCGAAAGTGACTTTCGTTTGCTTGATTCGCCAGGTCAAATTGAGATCTTTGTTTTTCGCGAGTCTGGGCCCAGAATCGTGAGTGCGCTGAGCAAGAAAGGCTACACAGTTTGCATCATGCTTTTTGACAAAACACTCACTTCAACGTCAGTAGACATCGCTACAGCACAATTGATGTCCTTAGTAGTACAATTGAGGATCGGTATTCCTATGATAACCGCAATAAGCAAGGCAGACTTATATCCAGACTCCAACGTCGACGCTTTGCTTTCGAATCAGTCTCTTTTATTTGATGCAATCGAGAAGGAAGGAGAGAAAGAAGGCGCCTATGGAGATCTATCGCTGCAGTTACCATCAATCATCAGGAGCTTTAAGTCGCCGGCAAGAATCATCAAGACATCGGCCATAACAGAAATGGGCTTCAACGAACTTCTCGATATGATCAACGAAACCACCTGCGCCTGCGGAGATCTTACATAGCAAATACTTGCGGTTTGTGAGCAACTTCAGAACGTTGCCCTGTATTCAGAAATCTCAACGCGCGATGATCAAGAACCAAAATAAGAAACATGACAAACCTATCCATAACTTTATATTTCCTTATCCCTATTTCAGACATCATTATCCAAGGCATAGAAGACTTCCAAGGAATAGGCGATGAACTTTGAGCGAAACAATAAAGGGAACAAAGGGCATCTTCACCGAGTTTGCTCGCAGCAGGAGAGTGCAACAGAACAACTTCATCTTGATCAAGTTCCCTACCATCAATGACTTCAGCCAAGCCTCAAAACTGATTGGACGTATGGTGGCTTGGACGTCTCAAACAGGGCATAAACTACGTGGAAAGATAGTGTCAACCCATGGAAGAAATGGTGTCGTCAAAGCAAGGTTTCAGCATGGTTTGCCAAGCCAAGAAATAGGAACAGAAATCATCATAGAGTGACATTTTTCCCGCAAGATTTCTGAATGAAATATCCTCCTTGGACTGTAGGCAGACTAGGCAACGTGAAGGCAACGTCACCGAAGCATATGGCTGTTCTCAATACACCAGAAGAGCGACCTGACCCCACTACTTGTCCTAGGTGACATGAGTAGAAGGCATTAAGTTAGGTAGCCACTTGAACCGCAGCAAAGATTTGCTCACGCGTTGATCAATCGATGCCAACCTTTCGGCATGCCTACGCAAGTGATAAAAGTTGCAACGAATAAGAA
>JAHPYV010000013.1 GCA_019058495.1 Promethearchaeati archaeon | reverse complement strand
CTTTTCATATTTGCGGGAATTTACGGTGCTCTGTCGGCAACTGATTGGTTCTTTGAAATAAGCTCTGTATTTCTCATAGTAATCGGTAGCCTATTCACAGTTTCGGCTCTTGAGAAACAGGTCGTTCGTGGATTGGGGGTCACTGTAAAACCATTGCTCCAAGCCAATCGTACGGTCATGATCCGCAACGTCGCAAGAAACAGACGAAGGACCTCCCTCACGATGGGCGTTGTCTCAATTGGATTGACCTTTGTGATATTCATTGGAAGCATTCAAGGCAGTCTTACTTACGGGCTCAACGACTTCCTATACAGGCAACTCGGAACTGACATTATGATTCGACCTGCGTCAAATGTCAGCGTGTCAAACATCGAAACTATTGGCTCAGTCAACGGAGTCTCACACATTTCCTACTGCGAGTTCTACGTGACATCAATCGGACCAGCATCAAGTTCAATCGTAGGGTATAATGTGACTGCTATTGCCGGCATAGATACTGCAACTTTCACGTCAGTTACTTCAGTCGACCTGAAAGCACCGACACCGACTAATCAGACCATCTTAATGAATATTCTATCATCAAATGACCGCGCAATTGCGCTTTCAACCAAGATAGCCAAGGATCTAGGCGTTTCAGTTGGAGACAATGTGACAGTGTTGCTTGATGGCTCGGCCCACGCCAACTTGACGGTGATAGCACTATTCTTTGGATCAGGATTCGTGCAGTACGGTGACGTGAGCCTAGATGTCGCCTCACTCATGAGTTTTGAAGCCCTTACGACCTTGTTCGGTCTACCGAATGCTATAGGTCCAATACCAAATAGAGGATCCACCGATGGGCTAATCTTGATCAAGGTCAGTGAAAACGAGACGCCGAATGATGTGGTACAGAGGATCAAGAGTTCTGGACAGCTTGGGGCTCCAGGAAACCTAGATGTGTTGACATCAGAATCCATTACGACGGCTTTCACGACCACGGTTGGAGAAATAGCTCTTCTATTTCAAATGCTACTAGTCGTCTGCATATTGATTGCACTCCTTGGACTATCAACCACAATGTTCATGTCCGTCATGGAGAGGAGACGCGAAGTGGGAATACTTATGGCGATGGGGATGAGCAAAAACGAAGCACTGCGTTCAGTTCTCGGGGAAGCGTTGATAATTGGACTTGCAGGTCTCCTGTTAGGGTTCATCGATGCCCTGCTGTTATCTTGGATCTTCATTACGGCAGTGGCCTCTTTCGGGTTGTACTTGCCTTTCATATTCCCATTTGCTGGAGTACTCGTCGCGGTTTTGCTGACTGTAAGTATCAGTCTGCTGAGCGGGGCATACCCAGCACGACTGACTTCAAAGCTCAGAATAGTCGATGCAATAAGATACGAATAGGTGAGAAGACACCGCAAGAAGCTGCACATACTCATTTGCGCTGAAATGACTTGTCTGGTATCTAATTGAGAAGAAAACTAGATTAAGAGGAAACGTAGAATTACCCTTAACAGTTCAGTTGTCTAAACTAATTTGGTGGTGAATTAGATGGCTTGGAAGGTTCTAGTGACCGCGCCTTTTAGTCCAGAAGGCTTAGCATCATTGAAAAAGAATACGCAAGTCACGTATGAGAATTGGAGAGAAACTGGCAAGATCTATACTGATGCAAGGGAGTTGACTGAACGCATTCTCCGTGGTTCATTCAACATTTTGGTTGTAGAAGGCGACAATGTTGATGATGAGCTAATCAACAAGTGTGATTTGAAGATCATAGCTTGTTGTAGAGGCAATCCGATCAATATAGACGTAGATACTGCCACGAAGAGAGGGGTGCCTGTAGTCTACACCCCTGCTAGAAATGCGGACGCTGTTGCCGACATGGCATTGGCCTTAATGTTGTCGGCAGCACGGCATCTAACTGAAGCCGATAGGCTACTTAAATCGGGTCAAGTCAAAATAGGAAATGAAGAAGATCTGATAAAACTGCAGGAGAGGCTCATGGGAGTTGAGCTAGGGCTCAGAACTGTAGGCATTGTTGGATTCGGCGCCATAGGATACCGAGTAGCTAAGCGACTTGTGGGCTTCGGTTCGAAGATCCTAGTTTACGACCCATACGTGAAGAAATCTGATCCTCGACTCAGGGAAGTCAAAGGCAGGCTTGTCGAAAAGCTTGCCCAACTCATGAAAGAATCAGACTTTGTATCTCTTCATGTTGCGGCAACTCCGGAAACAGAGAAGCTGGTATCCGCAGAAATGATAAGATCAATGAAGCCAACAGCATTTTTCATCAACACTTCCCGCGGCTTCATCGTGGACGAAGATGCTCTCTTTGATGCTTTGAAAGAGAAGCGGATAGCTGGCGCAGGAATGGACGTATTCGTAGCGGAACCTGTGGAATCAACCAATAGGTTTCTAGAGCTCGACAATGTAACGGTCACACCACATACTGGTGGAGACACCTTGGATGTCGTTAAGCATCACTCGGAAATGATCGTAGCCGATATTGAACTATTCATCAAGGGAAAGAAACCGAAGTATGTCCGAAACCCTGACGTCTTCAATAAGAGCAATTTCACAAGAAAGAAGAAGCCATCGGACAAGAAGTGAGCAGATAAAACAGGAAGGTGAGCAGAGTTTTGCCAACCGAGTATCTGTTGGGAATTGATTTTGGAACAAGTGGCGGCAAATGTATGGTTTTCGACCTGAAAGGCAACCAGATTTCAAAAGCCTTCAAGGAGTGGTGGTACTTCACTCCTGACGAGCTAAAACCTTATGGAAAAGAATTCGATCCAAATCAATTCTGGCAATTCATCTCCGAAACGATCAAGGAGACATTACGCAAAGCAAAGATAATAGGCAGCAAAATAGTTGGTATTAGCACCTGCAGCCTTCGCCAAGGGATCGTTCTCCTCGACGAAAATGGTAAAGAACTCTATGCAGGACCAAACATAGATGCGAGGGGAGCGCTGGCCCAAGACAAGATAATGAACACACTCGGTGAACCAGGGCTATTCGAGATCACGGGTCAATGCCCAGCAGTGATCTGCGCTCCTTCAAGGCTCCTCTGGTTCAAAGAGAACAAACCAGAGATATACAACAAGATCAGACATTTGCTGATGATAAGCGACTGGATAATCTATAGACTAAGTGGTATCTATGCCTCTGACCTCTCATGTGCTTCTTCATCAATGTTACTCGATGTCGAGAAGGCTGATTGGTCGACTAAGATATCTGATGAGCTTGAGCTTCCTCGTGAAATACTGCCGAAATTATACTTGTCTGGACAGAAAATCGGTGAAGTGACCAAGCAAGCTTCAAAAGAAACAAGCCTGGCGGAAGGAACACCAGTTGTAATAGGCGGTGCCGACTCACAAATGGGGCTGCTTGGCACTGGGGCTGTCAAAGAATATGATACAACGGTCATTGGCGGCACGACTACAATGCTTCAAACTGTTCTTACAAAACCAATTGTTGACTCAGAGAGAAGGATACTCACGAGTTGCTACCTTATTAAGAACAAATGGGTTTTGGAGGCAAACGCCGGCATGACGGGCAAGGTCTACAATTGGCTCAGAGAATCATTGAACAAGCTTCGCATCGGAGAAAAGCAAACCCAAAAGGGCCAAGGGCTGGATTATCCCGACATGGATAAATTGGCAGAACAAATTCCACCTGGCTCTGATGATATGCTCGCCTTTCTCGGTTCAGAAGTGATGGATTTAAAGAAGATAGAGGTAATCAGACCTGGTATATTTCTTTTTCCTCCGCCAGCAAACCCTATAACTGCAACACCGATTGACGCTCGCCACATGATTAGGGCAGTCATAGAAATGATGGCTTACGCCATAAATGGAAACAAGTTAACGATTGAAGAAGTGCTCAAGCGAAAACTGGATGTGCTCAAGGCAACAGGTGGACTATCAAGAGGCAAAGTATGGGTCCAGACTATCTCAGACGTAACAGGGATCCCCATGCAGACTTACAAAGTCAAAGAGGGAAGCCCATTAGGATGCGCAATTTGCGCAGCCACAGGCATCAATGAGTACCCGACCTTAGAAGAGGCATCCAAGAATATGGTTCAGCTTGAAAATACAATAGCACCCAATGCTGAGCTTCACGAATCATACGTGAGTTACTACGACCGGTGGAGAACTCTCTACGACAAGATAACAGAACTCTAGGTGATGCGGACCTAGGTAGCCTGCTTGAGGCATTTCTCACCCTTGTCGTACAAAATCCTGCGAAGAAACTTATTGTCTAGACGGTGGCAGGATCTGCGGTTATGAGGGAAAGGATGTGTAACTGCAAGGGAGGAGAGCCTGCTTACGTCAGAATTATGAGCGTCGCTAGCAAAGCTTTTCTACTAATAGATGGCATATTACGGAACCAAAACCATGGATTAGAGGATGTGATTGTTTACGAGTAAGGGAACAGAGGTCTATGGTTATCGTTGGGCAATCCTGTTTGCTTTTGCTGCTACAAACGCTCTTGGTGCAATAGTGTACGTTGCCTTCACTCCACTATCAAGTGAGGTAATTAACTTCTTTACGCCTCATCCGTCTCTCGCTGAGGTTAGTCTCTTAACTCTGGCAAGCCCGCTGATGTTCGTAATATTGGCTCTTCCATCTGGCATCATCGCTGACAAAGTGGGCTGGAAGATAACAGTGGGAATAGGAACGATCATAGAAACAATCTTCATCGTTCTCAGAGTCTTCGCGCTCAACATGGGATTCCTGTGGCTACTCATCTTCCAGATTGGCTTCTCAGCAGGAGGTCCGCCAGTACTCGCGTCAGTTCAGAAAATGGTTGTCAAATGGTTCCCCATCAAGGAGAGAACGGTGGCAAGCGGATTGGGCATACTCACGACGTTCCTTGGAATAATGATCGGTACAATCATGTCGCCAATTCTATACTACAATTTCGGTTTTGGGTTACAGGGGACATTGACGATCGATGGGATTCTAATGGTGATCGCCGCAATCATATTCTTCGCCTTTGCTAGGGAAAGTCCGCCAAAGCCTCCTGTGGTTGAAGAGAAAGTCACTGTGAGATTTGGAGGCATGCTTAGGACGAGAGACATGTGGTTAATGGCGGGGGGCTTCTTTACAGGATTCGGCATATACTTCGCATTGCTTACACTGCTAGCCTCAATTCTTCCAACAATCGGTATTCTTGGATCAGTCAACGCTGGTCTGGTAGAGGGGTGCATGACACTTGGAGGCATCGCTGGTTGCATAGCTATTCCTAGAATATCAGATGCACTGGGGCGCAGAAAGCCCTTCCTGATAATTGCGGGACTATTCGCTGCAGTCTTCTCCTTCATCATAGGAACCATAGGAGATCTTACGGTGTCGATCATTTCAGCGCTGCTCTTAGGGTTCTTCGTCATAGCAGTACTGCCTGTTGCCTTGACAATGCTCGGAGAGATGAAAACCATTGGCGCAGCTTTGGTCGGCGCGGCAACGGGGCTTACGATGATGGTTGGATACATCGGCGCTGTCGCCGTTACATTGATTGCAGAGGTGCTAAGCACTCCCACAAGTTGGTACACGAGTATTATTTTCTTAGCAGTACTTGGTTTGATAGGAATGCTTGTGATGTCATTTGTCAGGGAGACTGGCGAAGCAGCCAAAGGCAAGAAGTAGACAAAACACAGAAAGAATTATGAGAGAAGAATAAGCGAGACTGTTTCTTCTCCCCCATTTTTGGAAATCACGATTGCTTGAGTATCATACTCGTTAATCTTGAAAGATATCTCTCTATTCTCTTTGCGGTTTCGCGGTAGTCTTCCACGTTTCCCCCGTAGGGATCTTTTATCTCATTAGCTTCGTCTTCCCCAATGTACTCCCCTAATGTGAAAGTTCTTTCAGGTGGTGCCCATCCATAGTAGATTGCACGTTCTTTCTGTTCCTTACTCATAGTCAAAATTAAGTTGGCAGTCATGCCTTCTTCCTTGTTGAGTTCTCTCGGGACATGTCTCGAAACGTCAATTCCATAATCTTCTTTCATGACTTTCTCTGTATAGTAGCCTGTGGCGAAGTGTCTGACGTCTAGACCCCTAGAAAATACCTGAACCTCTTTTGCTCCGCGTTTCTTCAGCATCTCTTTGAAGATATATTCAGCGAACACGCTCCGGCAACTATTTCCCTCGCATACGAAGAAAATGTTCAACATTCACACTCCCCTAAGAAACAAGAGAAATATGATGAACCCTGCGGTTCATCAGCTGACTAGATGAGAACACTCCTCAGTTTGTGCAAATGGTTAAGTCACGCCCTCATGTCTTCTGAGTGAGCGTCACGCTGACTAGTCGGCAGAATCCCTCAGGAATCCATAGGCGCTTTTCTGCAAGTCGACAGCATCATCTGGTAGCAGTATCGGCTTTCCTATGGTTAGAGCCGTGACGTACACCTTGGCTGTGTGCTCTGCTATTTCAGCCGCTTCAAGAGCCTTTTCTAAGTTCTTACCAGTGCAAAGCACTCCGTGGTTTGCCAGAAGAACAGCACTCCTATCACCGAGCCCCTTAACCGCGTTGGCTGCGAGCTCGTCCGAGCCTGGCATTCCGTAATCCGCAATCGCTATCTCGCCACCGAGGAATGGCACCATCTCGTCAATGAAAGGAGGTATGCTCATTCTGTTGACAGCCAAGACACATGCGTAAGCTGAGTGCGTGTGGATGACGGCACCAACATCTGGTCTTGCCTTATAGACGGCTAGGTGCATCCGATTCTCGCTTGAAGGGGGTCTAGTGCCACTAGCGAGTGATCCATCGAAGTTCACGACTAGCAGATCTCCTACTTCGGTCTTGTTGTGGCCATAGTGGCTGGGCGTGATTATCATCTGGTCTCTGTTTGGTATCCTAGTGCTTATGTTACCTGCTCTTTTGCCTGTCAAACCGCTAGTATAGACAGCTCGGCAAGTCTCCACGACTTTCTTCTTCAGTTCTGTGACTATGGCATCCGCTTTTTTCTTACTCATGATATTTCTCTCAACTCCAACATTCCCCGCTTTTGTGACAACTAATGATGATCTTCTGACCATCAGAATCACTCTACTCGGATAAAAGATTTAGTGTGTTCCCCGGATACTTTCCAATGGCGTCGAAGCCATTCCGCTCGGCTTTTCCATTTTGTTAACTTTAAGAAGCTTTCTGGTTTTCAGTTTCGGAAGGCTTTCCTTTTCTGCAAAAACCTCAAGAAAGATGACACTGTTACCGTACCAACGTCGGATCAAAAGTGCGGAAAAAGCACCTCTGACGCCCATATAAGCTGTACGATCCTGCTGTAACAACGGATTATATTCATCATAATAAGCTTTTAAAGACCGATTGAGTCGAACTGAGTTCTGAATTATGATTAATACAATGGAGTGAGAACTGAAAATGTCCTTTGTAATGGATAAGAATGCAATGGACTCTCTGATCGGTTTGCTTCGTCGGAAAGGGTATGACGTGTACGGTCCCATCCGCAAAGGACCAGAGTACGTCTTCGGTAGTGTCGGCAAGGCCAGTGATTTAGCCCTTGAATACGTTACCACGATACTCTCGCCCAGGAAGTACCTTTATCCTCCGTCTGAAAAACTCTTTAGATTCAACTCCGAGACCTTTGCCATCAACCCCTCAGATGGTACAGGGAAGCAGGCGATCCTAGCAGTCCACCCATGCGATCTTAACGCAATTTCATATCTGGATAAAGTTCGTACTAGTGGGACATTTGAGGACCCCAAGTACAAGGAGCGGAGAGACAATACTCTCATGATTGGCATGAACTGCTGCAAGTCAGGAGATCAATGTTTCTGTGCATCCTTCGGAACTGGTCCAGACGCTAAACAAGGTTACGACGTTCTACTAACGGATCTAGGCGACCGCTATCTTGTTGAGACAGCAAGCGAAGCTGGCAAAGCCGTCGCTGCAGACCTCAAATTAAAGAAAGCCACGTCTGCAGACAACCAGGAGAAGGATAAGAGGATCAAAGCTGTCAGACAATCAATTAAGCGTGGCATTAACACGGATGGACTGCCCAAGCAGCTGGACAAGAACTTCAACCACGAAGTCTGGGCAAAACTGAAGGATGACTGCTACTCATGCGGCGCATGCACGACTGTGTGCCCTACCTGCTATTGTTTTAACGTTGTGGATAATCTGGATTTCTCGCTTAAAGATGGTGAGCGCGTCCGGAACTGAGATTCATGCCAGTTGTTTGAGTTCGGCGGCGTCGCGCAAGGCGGGAACTTCGGAAAGGAGCGTGATGCCCGAGTGAAACAGTGGATATATCACAAGTTGAACTACTCGCAGCAGCAGTATGGAAGCTTTGGCTGTACAGGATGCGGAAGATGCATCAAGAGCTGCACCAAGGGAATTGACGTAACCGATGTGGTGAAGAAAATACAAACAGTTTAAGAGGAGAGGAAAAATGAAGGCAGATTTCAAACCTGAAAAAGTTGTGATCAAAAACACTAAAGATCAGACCCGCGACTCCAGAACATTCACATTGGCTTTTGCTGATGGCAAGAAACCCAACACATATTCTTTCATGCCTGGCCAATTCAACATGCTGTCATTATTTGGATTTGGTGAAGCAGCCATTTCCATAAGTTCAGATCCGAAAATCAAAGACACACTCGACCACACCGTTAGAAAAGTTGGAAACCTCACTGAAGGTCTTTTCCGCCTCAAAAAAGGTGACTGCATCGGTCTCAGAGGCCCTTTTGGAAAACCATGGCCAGTTGATGAGGCCAAAGGCAAGAATGTGTTGATCGTTTCGGGTGGCATAGGCCTAGCGCCACTGCGTCCTGTAATCATGCACATAGCCAACAACAGAGCCAACTACGCGAACTTCGAAATACTCTACGGTGCAAGAAATCCAGGAGAACTATTGTTTACCGATGAATTCGACCAGTGGAAAAAGATCAAAAACACAAACCTACAATTGACTGTTGATGCTGTCCCACCTGGTGAAAAATGGAACCACACTGTGGGAGTAGTCACAGTGCTTTTCGATAAGATGCAAAGCACGCCAAAGGACACAATCGTGATGACCTGTGGTCCAGAAATAATGATGCACTTCGCTGTTCAAGGACTCACAAAGAAGGGATTCTCAGAAGACCAGATCTACGTGTCCCTTGAGCGCAGAATGAAATGCGGCATGGCTCAGTGCGGAGCATGCCAGATTGGACCAAACTTCGTATGCAAAGACGGACCAGTTTTTAAGTCACCCATAACGAAGGCATTGTATGCCTAAGGAGATATTGATGCATTTAACGTAGGAGGTTAGGTCAAAAATGTCGCCAGAAATTGAGAAACCAAGAGTTGGTGTCTTTAAGCTATCTAGTTGCGCAGGTTGTCAAATGGTGTTGATCTATCATCACGACTACTTGCCAGAGATTCTTGGTGCTGTTGACATAAAAAACTTCAAGATGGCTAGACGAGACAACGATCCTGAGGGCAAGTTTGATTTGGCGCTTGTTGAAGGTGCTGTCACAGAGCCGGAGCATGTCAAGTTACTCAAAGAGCTTAGACCAAGAACAAAGCTTCTCGTCGCAATGGGTTCATGCGCCTGTGATGGTGGCGTACTGAGTATGAAGAACAGTACACCGGAGTACCAAGTTGAGTCGACAGTTTACACAGACACGTCGAAATTCACATCCATGAAGACCCAGCCGGTAGACGATATTGTGAAAGTCGATGCATATGCAAGGGGTTGCCCAGTGGACGGACCTGAATTACTTGAGCTTCTGAAATCGGCTTTGGCGGGAAAGAGACCGAACCTGTCAAACTATAGTGTCTGCATGGAATGCAAAGTCAACGAGAATCCATGCCTATACACGAACAACAAAGATGCGTGTATGGGACCAATTACCAAAGGAGGTTGCGGGGCGCTCTGCCCGACTAACGGAAGAGCTTGCAGAGGATGCAGAGGGCCTCACACCGATGCAAACATCATCTCGTATGCTCGTTCAGTGCTGGATCGAGAAATACCCGGCCGCGAAGATCTGCTCAGAAGACGAGAACTTGCCGAGTTTGCGCCACCCAATGTGTTTCCGCAAGGACGCAATGTGATCAAAGCAACGGAGGTTGCAGTTGTATCTACACCAATTGGCAGCAAAAAAGGAGGTAGTTCACAATGACAACCGAAGAGAAAAACATTCTAGTTGATTACGTAGCACGTGTTGAAGGAGAAAGTCTGATTGACGTCAAAGTAGAAAATGGCGAAATCAAGGAGCTCAAACTGAACATATGGGAGCCCCCAAGATTTTTCGAAGGATTTCTAGTTGGGTGCAAATACAGTGACGTACCAGAGATCGTGTCGAAGATCTGCGGAATTTGTCCTGTGGCTCACATGATCACGTCTGAAAGAGCCATTGAGAATGCGATGAACTTCACTCCAAGCCAACAGACGAGAAGACTGAGGGATTTGCTAGCTTGGAGCCAGAACATTTCAAGCCACGTTCTCCATGTATATTTCCTCGCTGTCCCTGACTTCTTGGGTTACGACAGCGCAATAACAATGCTACCCAAGTGCGGTGAAGCAGTGAAAAGAGCGCTCAAAATGAAAACTGTAGCAAACGAGCTCACCACAATAGTAGGCGGAAGAGCAATCGCCCCACCAGCATCTGTCGTCGGAGGTCTAACGAGAATACCCTCGGAAGAAGCTCTGAAGAGAAGCAAGGAAAAACTCGAAGGAATAAAACAGGACGCTGTGGAAACTGTCAAGCTAGTAGCGCAGCTCGAGCTTCCAGACTTTGAGAGGTACACCGAGTTCGTGGCCATTAGGGGCGAAAGGGAATACGCCATCAACGAGGGCTACCTGTACTCAAGCAAAGGGCTAAGAGTGCCTGAACATGAATACCGCAAATACATAAGCGAGGCTCAAGCACCTCACTCAAACGCTAAGTGGAGCAAAGTTGCTGGACGTGACTCATTCCAAGCTGGAGCACTTGCAAGGCTGAACTTGAACCGAGACCAACTATCGGATGACTCCAAAGCAGCTATAGAAGAGAATGGATTAAAGTTTCCAACAAATAATACGTTTGCATTGAACGCCGCGCAAGCCGTTGAAATCATCCAGAGTATTGACGCATGCATCAACATAATAAACGAGATTCTCCCACTGAAGGAAGAGAAACCAAACGTAGCGGTGGTCCCGGGCGAAGCTTACGCGCTTTCGGAGGCACCTCGCGGACTACTCGCTCATGGATACAGAATCAACAAGAGAGGCTACGTTGAAAAAGCTGACATAGTCACTCCAACAGCACAAAATAGCCTAAACATGGAAAAAGACCTCAAGGCGCTCGTAGAAAAGTACATTGACCTTCCAACGGACAAACTAACGTTCCTATGCGAACAATTGATCAGGGCATATGACCCATGCTTCTCTTGCTCTGTTCACGCCTTGAAAGTGAAAATAACAAAACTGTAAGCCTTACTTCCCCATTTTTTGGGCGCAATTAGCCTATTTGAGAGATTCACTGAGCCTGAATCTCTTCATTGTCTTTTTCTTTTCTCTTTGTCTTAGCAACATCTCTTATGTTCGTTATTGTCTGCTTGACTTCAGTTACCATGCCTTCGCTCAGATGTTTTACCTCAACTGCAACCCCTTGGCCGAGTTGCTTCACTTCATGTTTCACGCCAGTCCTAACCTCTTCTCTGAAGGACTTCCTGAAGCCTCTAACCGTCCTGTCAAATTCCTTTCTGCGTTGGAGTTCTTTATCTTCTGGGAGTTTCTCATGGAATGCTGCTTTAAGCTTTTGGGTCAGATCATCTGAACGAGCGCTTCCAGAAATGGCAGAACCTGTTCCTGTCTGACGGGTCTGGTTTGGTTCAACCTTCCCTTCCGATTTCTCTAGAGCAGAAGTTTTTTCTCGAGCTTCTTCGCTCTCTGGTGCAGTCGTCTTCTTCTGTTTCAGTTTCTCTTTCAACCCCTTCAGTCTTTTGAACTCCATGATTACTTCTCCTTCTTAGTATCTAAACCTTTTTCGTCCTTGAGAAATGGTCTACTTGTCACAGTAACTAGTCATAGGAGACGTATAATAGGATATTGTGCGTCTCAAAGAGCGGCACATGACATTCTCAGAAGTTCGCAAGACAGCGAGAGAGCCAACTAGATGAAAGAAGCAGACAAAAAGGATCATATCATGTTTCTAACCCAGGTGCTACTTCATTGCGCTGTGTCCACTCTTATGTCAATCTGTGCTTGTTTCGGGGGCAGTTCATGGGTTTCCTCGCTTTCACCTGAGAAGACTCTCCTCAGGAACTGTCCAGTGTATGATTGAGAAACTTTCGCAATCTGCTCTGGAGTACCCTCCGCGACTATTCTTCCTCCTTCGTCTCCGCCTTCGGGACCTAAGTCAATCACTAAGTCCGCCGTTTTTATTACGTCCAAGTTGTGCTCAATTACAGTAACTGTGTTTCCTGCATCTGTAAGTCTGTTCAAGACATCTAGCAGTTTCTGAATGTCCGCAAAGTGCAACCCCGTTGTAGGCTCATCAAGCATGTACAGAGTTCTGCCCGTTGCTCTTCTGCTCAGCTCAGTGGAGAGCTTTACTCTCTGAGCTTCGCCACCTGAGAGGGTTGTCGCAGGTTGACCCAAATGGATGTAGCCAAGTCCAACGTCGGCTATGGTCTGAAGGATATTCTTGATGTGGGGTATGTTTTCGAAAAAGCTCAGCGCCTCATCTATCGTCATCGAAAGTACATCAGCAATGTTCTTTCCCTTGTATGTGATCTCCAAAGTTTCTCTGTTGTACCTTTTTCCCTTGCATACATCGCAGGGGACGTAGACATCGGGTAGAAATTGCATCTCCAACTTGATTATGCCGTCACCACTGCAAGCTTCACATCTGCCACCACTAACGTTGAAGCTGAACCTTCCCGGCTTGTAGCCTCTTGCCCTAGCCTCAGGGATTTTGGCGAAAAGGTCTCTGATATAGGTGAAGACGCCTGTGTATGTTGCTGGGTTGGACCGAGGAGTTCTCCCGATGGGCGACTGGTCAATCATGATTACCTTATCAATGTTTTCGGTTCCTTCAATTCTGTCATGTTTACCAGGTTTCTCCTTTGCTCCATGCAAAGTTCTCGCTAGAGCTTTGTAGAGTACGTCGTCAAGCAGTGTGCTCTTCCCTGAACCAGATACCCCTGTAATACAGATGAACAGTCCCAGAGGTATCTTGACATCAATATCCTTCAAGTTGTTTTCTCTTGCTCCTCTAACGATGACGCATTTTCCGTTTCCGCGTCTGCGGTCACCGGGTGTCGGTATCTTCTTCTTTCCGCTTAGATATTGACCTGTTAATGATTCTTCACATTTCAATATGTCTTCTATTGGCCCGGACGCCACCAGGTATCCGCCATGTTCTCCTGCTCCTGGACCAAGATCCACAATCCAGTCTGCTGCCCTGATAGTTTGTTCATCATGTTCAACGACTATCACCGTGTTCCCGAGATCTCTTAACCTCTTCAGCGTTTGAATCATTCGCTTAAGGTCCCTCTGGTGGAGGCCGATGGATGGTTCATCAAGGATGTATAGCACTCCTACTAGAGATGTACCAATTTGAGTTGCAAGTTGAGTGCGCTGAGCCTCCCCACCAGATAATGTGCTTGTCGCTCGGTCGAGGGTCAAGTAATCGAGGCCAACATCCATCAGGAATTTGAGACGACTCCTTATCTCCTTGAGAATTTGGTGTGCGATTAATTGCTCCCTCTCGGTCAGCTGAATATCATCAAAGAATTTGAGTGACTGAGATACTGACATTCTCGTCATATCGGCGATGGATCTCCCCGCTATCTTTACAGCTATGGTCTCTGGACGAAGTCGTTCTCCATTGCAGGCTGGGCACTTCTTGACTGACATGAACTTCTGGTACCAAGTGCGCATCTCTTCAGATCTGGTTTCCATGAATCGGCGCTCAAGAATGGGTATGACTCCCATCGTGGCTCGTTCGTGCTCGTAGAATAGATTCCTACTCTCATCTTCGTACCGGAACTTGATCTTTTCTCCGTCTGAGCCAAATAGGACTACGTGGAGCTGTTTCTCAGTCAGATTTCTTATTGGTGTAGTTAGTTTGAACCCGTAGTGGTCTGCGATGCTCTTCATTGACTGCATCCACCATGAGTCCACGCTTTTGCTCATGGGCACTATTGCTCCGTCAACGATAGACTTTGACTTATCGGGAATCACGAGATCAGGGTCAATATTCATTTTGACGCCCAGTCCAGTGCATTCCCTACAGGCTCCGAAAGGAGAGTTGAATGAGAAATTCCGCGGATTCAGTTCACCATAACTGACGCCGCAGTCAGGACACGAAAGCTGCTCGCTGAAAAGTAATTCCTCTTCTTTACCTTCACCTATCGTCTTTATGATTACAAGCCCTTCACTGAGGTTGAGCGAGGTCTGAACTGAATCAGCTATCCTTGTTCTGCTCCCGTCTTTAATGGACAATCTGTCCACGACTACCTCTATCGTATGCTTCTTCTTCTTGTCAAGCGCGCTGACTTCTCCTATCTCGGTGACTTTGCCATCGACGCGAACCCTTACATATCCTTGGCTTCTGAGTTTCTCCAAGATGTCTTTGTGCTCACCTTTTCTTCCTCTTACCAAGGGAGCCAGTATCTGGATCATTGTGCCTTCATTAAGCTTCAAGATTTGGTCCACTATCTGGTCAACTGTCTGCCTCTTGATCTCCTTTCCGCATTTGTAACAATGCGGTATGCCAATCCTTGCAAATAACAACCTCAAGTAGTCGTGTATCTCAGTGACTGTCGCTACAGTTGAACGAGGGTTTCTACTGGCAGTTCTCTGTTGAATGCAAATGGCAGGCGAAAGCCCTTCGATGTATTCAACGTCAGGCTTACTCATTTGCTCTAGGAACTGCCTAGCATAGGCGGAAAGAGACTCTATGTATCTTCTTTGTCCCTCAGCGTAAAGAGTGTCGAACGCGAGCGAGGACTTCCCGCTACCACTGACACCTGTTATGACAACCAACTTGTCGCGAGGGATCCGAATGTCTATATTCTTCAGATTATTCTGCTTCGCTCCCTTGATTACGATTTGGCGAGCGTTACTCATATTCGTCTCTTCCCATGCTGTCTCCTAAAGTGATCTTGAACATCTCAAGTGATTGCGAGCAAAAAGAATAGGCTTGCCACGCTATTTAAGGAAACCATTTGTCAGGACACAATCAAATCTCTTGCTCATGGATATATGAAGATATGTCTAAACCCTCATAATAATCAAAAGCCAAAACTTGCAGACAAGGGAAAAAGAAACCGAAAAAAGTGGATCAAGAAGAAAACGAATAGGGGTTTACTAGCAAACCGCAATGGATATTCTTAGGGTTCACTGTAGGGGATTCTGGCATCTGAAACATACCAATGAACCTGGCTTATTTTCAACCCCACACATGGGACAGATCACTGGCTCCCCGCCAGCCGAGCCTGCAGTTAATGATGAGTCTGCAGATGGCGCGGATGATTCTTCCTCTTCTCCTGACGGTATGACAGGGAGCTTGAAGCCAGAAGATCCTGAGCTGCTAGTTTTGCTTGTAGCCGCACGGCTGGCCTGTGCAAGAGTTGGTGCCGCAGCAGTGACGGACGGTGCACCCGGTGCCGATATGACTGGAGTTGGTCTCCCCTTGCTGAGCTCCGTCGGGCTCCAGGGGTCAATCTGTTTTCCTTGCCAATTTGATATTCCAGAGACGATTCTGTTCGCTATATTGAACATGTTTTCTATCACGTTCTTTAGTGCCACATTCATCCTTGCGAGTGCATCTCGCCAGTCTTTCTCCAGCTTCCTGACCGGGATCTCTATTCTACTTCCGCTATCTTTCGGTGCCACACTAATCTTCTTGCTTGGCCTTATGAGTCCTCCCGAGTAAAGTTCAAATATCCAACTCTTGAGCTCTTCATCTAAGTAAACAAGCTCTGCGAGGCTTCCCCACTTCCCTCCGCCCTCGGGTACAAGTTGTCCATCTCTAAATTCTATGTTAAGCTCATAACTAGGATCTACAGGTGGCATGAAGTAGAAGTACACGTGGATGTTCTCATCCCCTTCAACAAACGAAACAGTGTCAACTAAACAGTTCTTCAGCTTGAACCTGACCTTATCTTTTCCTGAGATGAACTGGGGGAGCGTGGCGAAAAACATCTCATCTACAAGTACTGACTTACGTAGTCTACCGGTAAGGAAGTGTTCAAGCGAGGTCTCCGTTTTTTGTCCCTCCATATCTACTGTTCGATTATTATTACCAAGATCGATTTCCGCATTTCTTAAATCTTGGAAATGTTCCGATCCAATCAGGCCCTAAATACCTACTTGATGTCATACTCCTCTTCTGTGGAGGTTTCAACACACTAACTATAAGAAGAAATAGGTTCATTTTCCCTTCTAAAACTTTTCTTTTTAGGTTACTGTGTTGGGAACAGAATGGAATAATCGCAATCCAGCTGGTGAATCTCTAAGCGAAGTGTTATGTAAGGTATGTAGATAATCTTAAAGGGATCATGAATAGATGTGATGATATCATCGATGTCGTGATCACGACTGTCACTAAATATTGATTTGTGAAAGGGGTTGACACTTGTGGCTAACACTGGAAATCAGATAAGTCTCTCTACAGAAGAACTTCCAAAGAAATGGTACAATATAATACCTGATCTGCCTGAGGCTCTTCCTCCTCCTCATGAGCCAGGGGACGGCACCTCACGCTTGGAGCTATTGAACCGCATTATGGTCAAGACCTGCTTAGGGCAGGAATTCTCAACTGATCGTTGGATCAACATACCAGATGAGATCATAGAACTGTATCTGCAAGCAGGGCGACCGAGACCTCTCTATAGAGCAAGGCGGCTAGAGCGTTACCTGAAGTTGCCTGAAGACAAGGTACGGCTCTACTACAAGAGAGAAGATCTCAGTCCGACAGGTTCACACAAAGTGAATACTGCATTAGCTCAGGCTTACTACGCTGCTAAGGAGGGATTCGAGAGAGTCGCAACGGAGACTGGTGCAGGACAATGGGGAAGCGCCTTATCATATGCAGCAAGCCTCGTTGGCTTGAAATGCGTAGTTTTCTGGGTGAGATCCGCTCACGACTGGAAGCCCGAGAGAAGAGTACTCATGAATCTTTACGGTGCCGATGTTTACGCGTCTCCCAGCAAAGAGACCGAATATGGAAGAAAACTACTCGCTAGAGATCCCAAGAACTCAGGTAGCCTCGGTATAGCCATAAGCGAAGGCATGGAGTACGCTATGAACCATCAGAAAACTGTTTATTGCCTGGGCTCCGTGCTCAACCACGTTCTGATGCATCAATCTATAATAGGTCTTGAGGTAATGAAGCAATTCGAAAAAGTGGATGATTGGCCAGATTTAATGATATCATGCTTAGGTGGAGGCAGCAACTTCGGAGGATTCACACTCCCAATCATCCGAGAGGTGCTTAAGAAGAAACATGAAACGAAATTCCTTGCAGCACAGACCGAAGCGTCTCCAAGCCTTGTGAAAGGAGAATACAAATACGACTTTGCCGACCCAGCTCATCATACCCCTCTGCTCAAAATGTATTCGCTAGGTCCGGAAGCTGAGCTACCCAAAGTCTACGCCGAGGGTCTACGCTATACAGCCGCATCCCCGATAATAAGCCTACTGAGAAACAAAGGGCTCATATCCGCAGTAGCCTATCCGACAGATGAGAGACATGTTTTTGAGAGCGCCAGGACCTTTGTCGCAACGGAGGGATTCATACCCGCTCCTGAATCAGCCTACGGAGTTGCTTGCGCGATGGATGAAGCATTGAAAGCGAAAAAGAAGAACGAGGAGAAATGCATCGCCTTCAATGTCTCAGGTCATGGCTTCCTAGATCTACCCGCATACCAAAAGGTTCTGGGTATAAAATAGAGCTGGAAAGCTCATCGGGCTCTCTTTCATTCCTTGTCCTTGCCTTTTTATTCTAGCAAACTAATAGTGAACATAATCGATCCTACTCGCTGAGTCTTGAGGAACCCCTATGCCAGAACTTCCTGACCTAGAATATTTGAGAGAGTTTCTTTCCTCAAAGCTTGTAGGGATCGTTGTCAATGAACTCAAGGTCTTGGGTCCCATCGTCGTAAGATCTAGCGACCCCGAGAGGTTTTCCCGACAGCTAAAAGGCAGAAGATTCAAAGATGTTAAACGCCGAGGAAAATACCTGATCTTCTCTTTTGACTCTGGAGCTCTAATAGTTGTTAGTCCAATGCTCTCCGGACGACTGCATTACAGGAAGCTTGGAGATTTTGATTCGAGAAGCAGATTCTTTCTCTCGCTCGCTCTAGAGAATGGGATGGAGATCCGATACTCAGATGATACTTCTATGGGAAGAATCTACCTGCTTGACAATGAGAAAGCATTGAGTAGCGTTCCAAAATTCGTCAAGCTTGGAACAGAAGCGCTCGATCCAATGTTGTCGGCTGGAAAATTCAGTTCCCTTGCAAAGCATTTTGACTGGGAAATAAAGAAGGTGTTGACATACCAAGCTCTCATAGCAGGCATTGGCAATGCATACGCAGATGAAATACTGTTCGATGCACGGGTCAACCCATTTCGTAGATCGAGTACGTTAACGATGGAAGAGAGAAATCGCGTCTACACATCGATGAGAAAAGTGCTTACTGAAGCTATTGTAGCACTAAGAGCGAGGGTTGGCGAGAACATAAATATCGAGATCCGAGATTTCATGAAGATTCATGGAAGGGGAGGGCAGATATGTCCAGTCTGTGGCTCAAGAATATCTGAAGTTCGCGAAGAAGGTAGAAAAACCAATTTCTGTAGAACTTGCCAACCGGGAACACTATTCACCTAGCAGATGGAACTTTCTATCTGCTATTAGGTCAAATTGGTTTTGCTACCGTTTCTCCCTTTTCTGTCTAATCTTTTCTTTTACCTCGTCTCTTGCTCCCTTCAATTCTTTGATCTTGTCTCTTATCTTCGCCGCTTTCTCAAATTCAAGTTTCTGCGCAGCGAGCAACATTTCTTCTTCAAGGTTAGCTATTATGACCTCTAACTTGTCCTTGGAGTACCTCCCGTATCCTTTCTTCTCCGTGAAGGTTGTCGTGGCTTCAGATATTGGTGCAGGGGCCTCAAGCAGTGCCCTCACCTCTTTTCTCACCGACTGAGGTGTAACGTCGTGCTCAAGGTTATATTTGAGCTGTATTTCTCTTCTTCTCTCAGTTTCATCTATCGCCCTTCTCATCGAATCAGTGATCTCATCAGCATACATGATTACTTGGCCAAAAACATTCCTAGCCGCTCTCCCCATGGTCTGAATAAGTGCCACGTCTGATCGTAGGAATGACTCTTTATCGGCATCCAGTATAGCAACAAGAGTGACTTCTGGGAGATCCAGGCCTTCGCGAAGTAGGTTGACTCCGACGATCACGTCATACTCGCCGATCCTCAGATCCCTCAGAATCTCCGTTCTCTTTAGAGTTTCAACCTCTGAATGGAGGTACTGGACTTTAATTCCAAGAGGCTGAAGGTATTCCGTCAGGTCTTCGGCCATCCTCTTGGTTAGGGTAGTCACTAAGACTCTTTCATTCTTGCTGACTCTGTTACGGATTTCCTTGAGCAAGTCATCAACTTGCCCCTTCGTTGGTCGTATGATTATCTCTGGATCAATCAGGCCTGTCGGTCTTACCAATTGCTCGACGACTTGCTCGCTCTTTTGCAGTTCGTATTGAGCAGGTGTTGCTGAAGTGTATATCACTTGGTTCACGCGCTCCTCAAACTCCTTGAAGAAAAGTGGTCTGTGGTCATATGCTGATGGGAGCCGAAAACCATAATCAATGAGATTCTTCTTCCTAGACCTGTCACCGTAGTACATTCCTTGGAGTTGAGGTATCGTAACATGGGATTCGTCTATGAATGTGAGGTAGTCCTTCGGAAAGAAGTCGAGCAACGTAAAGGTTGCCTCACCGGGCTGACGACCCTCGAAGTACCTACTGTAATTCTCAATGCCAGCAACGAAGCCTGTCTGCCTTATCATTTCCAAATCGTATTTTGTTCTCTGTTCGAGGCGTTGAGCTTCGACAAGTTTGTTGGCTTTCTGGAGCTCTTCAACTCTGCTAACCATCTCTAACTCGATTTCATGCAATATCTTTTCGCGATCCTTCTTTGGGGCGATGTAATGACGTGCTGGGAAGATCAGTGTTTCGTCCATTTCTTTGAGGGTTTTGCCAGTCACATGATCTATGCGAGTCATCTTGTCAACAGTGTCATCAAGCAGCTCAACCCTGATTATATTCTCCTCGTCGGCTGAACATATCTCAAGCGTGTCGCCTCTGACTCTGAATCTCCCTCTCGCCAAAGCGGAGTCATTTCTCTCATACTGCATCTCCACGAGTCGACGAAGAAGATCGTCTCTATCCAGTTTCTCGCCTTTCTTAATGGTTAACGCGAGCGCCCTATACTCATCAGGAGAACCTAGTCCATAAATGCATGAAACACTCGCAACGATTATGACGTCACGACGGGTCAAAATCGCCTGAGTAGCTCTATGTCTGAGGCGGTCAATCTCCTGATTGATGGACGAATCCTTCTCAATGTAGAGATCAGGTTCAGGCAGATACGCCTCAGGCTGATAATAATCATAATATGACACAAAGTACTCTACCGCGTTTTCAGGGAAGAATGCTCTAAACTCGCTACAGAGCTGGGCAGCCAACGTTTTATTATGAGAAATAACAAGAGTGGGTCTCTGAACATTCTGAATAACAGAAGCCATCACAAAAGTATTATGAACAAAGATGTTGCCAAAACCAGCAACAAAATTCTGATTGTTTGCGACGCCGATGTCATATACGTACCTTTTTGAGGGCCTAACTTTCCTTATCTTAACTATTCTTCGAAGGTTGAATTTCAGCAGATTGTTCAGCTTCTCGCGGTCATCAGTAAGATTCACAATCTTGCTAAACAGCTTCTTTGAAGGATCTCGTTTGTTGTGTTCGATCATTGACAAATGACTATGGGTGCAGCCAATTCGTACTGCAAGCTCCTCCTGTGATAGACCAAGCCTTGATCGAAGATCTCTTATGTAATTGCTACACATCGGAAAAAGATCAACGTTTGTACTCGTATTGTTCCGTATGATCGAATGTAGGCGTCCGTTCTTATACGGCAGAGAAAACGCAATCTGGTTCCTAAATCTCACTATGTTTTCTTTGCCGGAGATCCTCAAATTGAAATACTTCTTCGGAACCAGATTACCCTTGCTGTCGCGATAAGTCATCTTCTTGATCCTAACTCGAACAACTATACCAAATCTCAGCAACAAATTCTTGATGTCGAAAACCAACTCTTGTGAAGCAGAGAGGTAACAAACTTCATTGGATTCGACCCAGCCATCGCCATCAAAAAGTGCCCTCAACAGAACTGAAAGTTGATCCAGTGATAGATTGTAGAAAATTCCACTCATATGTTTGAACTGGGCGGTTTTGCCCAGAGTCCTAAAGAAGTTCGCAAGGATTGATGAATGGAATCGCATGTCCTTGTGGTTAGCTACGGTACAGGCTACCTCAAGGGACTTGGCGAATCGCTTACAGGTCTGTTGCAGTTCTTTTCTTGAGCTAGAGATTAGCACTGCATTCTTTGTGAAACATCCCTCAGAGAGGTATAGGCCACAAAAAGCTAGGAAATCATGATCTATAGGTATCAAAGGGATAATGTGGTCTTTCCCTTTTGTTATTAGTCGAAGATCCTTGTTGACATCGGACAGTCGCAAGTCCAGCGCCGAGAGGATCCTCATTAACTGGTCTTTAGTGATTCCACGATCTTTGGTTTCTTTGACAATCTGCTCATACTTCCAATTCGGGGCCCTAAACTCTTTCTTAAGAAAATCTTCAATCATATCGGCATGTTCAGGGTGATTTCTTATTAGACTGCTTATGTTTACCTTGACCTGTGGATTATAGTCGAGAAGGTTCAGGCATGTTACTGTCTTCTTTGGATTGGGGATCAGGTTTGCAGTTGGCAAGTAGTCACCAGTTTTGAGCGATTTGGTGTCGCAAAGTTCTAGTCTGCAATTCACTAAGCGAAAACAATTGTGATCTTTGGTTACTCTTATCTTGGAGTTGTCGTCGAGGACAATTTCAGTTAATGCTGATTCTTTATGTTTTGATACCTCAGTAATTTCTTTTTCCTCAATTTGGTAGGTTGACTGGTTGAAAGAGATCACATGTGATCCACTTGCCTCTTGATACACTGTTCCATCTGATGGATTTGCCGCAGTCAATCTGGATTCTACATATTCACCTATCCTTACCTTTATCACATAACCCTCTTCGTTGGTAAGCAGAATGAGTTCATTGTAATCCAGACTCTTTCCAGAGCCAGTAACACCTAGGAGTGTCTGGTGCCTCATTCCCTTAAGTACTCCCTCAGTCAGCTTCGCTATCGCGTTGGGCTGATCCCCTTTGGGAACAAAGTCTGTTACCAACTTGAACTGCCCATTCTCACTCATCCGTAAACTAGCCCTCTTTTGCACGTATTAGCTATAGACAGAGCAAAACTCCTAAGATAGGCGCGTTATCGAACGCAACGACAATAGCAAACGCGGTTTAAAACACTACCATCTGCAACATCTGTAGACTCATGTTGGACGCGTCCAGCAAATCAGATATCGATGCTCGTATTGATACAGTCAGGTATCAACTCGACCCTTCACTCATTCTTTGATGGCTACGTTCACTGGAATACCCTTTCTGACGCTTTCTGTAACAGTGCAGAACTTCTGGAAATTGTCGGTTATTCTTTTTAGGAATTCTTTTTTCACTGTCGCGCCAAATACGGGCTTGATCTCAACATCTATTGACTTAAATCTGGGTAAACCCTGTTCGCCAGTATCAATAGTGTATTTGACCTTGGTGTTCAGCTCCTTCGAACCTGGTTTGAAGCCTTGCAGATTCAGAAGCAGACTCAAGGTGAGACATGAGCCGATTGCTGCTGCCAACATCCGATTTGGATCAGGTGCTTTCCCTTTTCCACCGAGTTCAGGTGATGCTTCAACGCTCAACTTGTACGAATCTGGCTTGTCGAAGCTGATTTCGAGCTCCTTCTCTCCAATCCACTTCAATGAGACTTCGGACATATTATGTCACTCATTGTTACTCGATTCGGCATCAGTTTCTCACATGTGCTTGATATATAAGTTTGACTCTTACGATCAGCTAGAATTCAGTTCAAAGGAAGCGAGAGACCAATTAGCAGATTAAGGGTACCGCATCGCATTCTTGCGTAGGGGAGAATATCCCGTGATAGCGACAGAGGAACAAGAGCTTATTCAGTTGGCGATCAAACTGTCTACTAACGTCGAAAAGGAATACAGCGGGCGCTGGTGTTTCTTCGCCGGTTTCGCCTACGTGTTGAATGGAGTTGAGAAAAAGACGTACGACATCGATGTGCTAAGAAAGGATCAAGAGACTTACCACTATATGACCAGACTTCTTCATCAAATGGGGCTGACACTAGAGGCGACAACAAATGACTTCTCTACCTTCAGAGTCGGCAAAGTAGGTCGAAGTTCTGCAAGAGAGTTGACTCTGGATCTCCTCTGCATGACTAACGAATACGTCAAACCATTGAGAGGCATGTGGACCAAACTGGAAAAAAAGCAAGTTGTAGGTACTTCACTTCCAGTCTTGCGTCCCATTTACCTAATTCTTCTCAAGATACTAGTCAACTCCCATCGCCAAGCTGGAGATAGGAAGAAGGAACAGGACTTCGTCGATATTCGACAGCTTATGGCAAAAAGAGGAATCACAACCGCACAAATAATGAAAGAATCCGTCGACCAGGGACTTGGTGACATAACACGTGAATTCCTCGATAAGCTGAAATCCATGAAGACATAGTAGCTTAATGGTGGAGGACTCACTATGAGTGGATCAGACACTGTTCTCTATGAAAAGAAAGGCAAACTTGCAGTTATCAAACTCAACAGGCCTGAACTGAACCTAATTGACGGAACGATCCTAAACAAGCTGTCAGAATCCTTGAAGGACGCTGAAGGCGATCAGAACATCCGTTGCATACTTTTTATGGGTGCTGGGAAAAAAGCATTCTCAGCCGGTATAGACTTGAAATATGTGAGCTCACTTCCCAAAGATGGACAACTGAAATTCGCAGAGCAAACAAATGAAGTGGTCTACCGAATAGCACAGTCCATTAAGCCAACAGTCGCAGCCCTTCACGGACATGTCATAGGATTGGGGCTACATGATTGCAATGGGTTCCGAGTTACGTAGTTATAGATGGACATTTGTAGCTCTGGGGTTTCACCATCCTCGTCTCCCTCGCGAGTTCATCGGGAGCCTCA
>JAHPYV010000180.1 GCA_019058495.1 Promethearchaeati archaeon | reverse complement strand
TCTGCCAAGCTCAGTAGGGCTACTCCGACACTTGTTATTTCGCGTGGAGCTCGGCGTATCTTCTGCACATTTATGGTTCTCTGAGCCAGACCCAGTGTCAAGTATTTGAAGGGCTCTGATATGCCTGCGCCCATCTTGGCTGTCGTCTCGAAGATTTCATGCCCCCTTATGTCTGGTAGCTCGCCGAATTCTGCTGGATCAATCAGGCCCTCCGCGATGAGATCACGTTTGTTCAAGACGAAGATCACGGTCATGTTTGCGTAGGATCTACCTAACGTTGCTGAGAGTTCCTCTAGACTTTTCAAGTTACTTTGAATCTTGCTGCTTCGCGAGTCAGCTATGAAAATGACTGCATCGGTTCCCTCAACAAGGGCCTTTCTCTCTCGCCTGCAACTATCTGACCCACCGACTGCGAAGAAGTCATACACGACGCCCTCACCAGTTGAGAGTGAGGCATAATCGAAGTATACAGTCTGACCTAAGTTATTCTGGACCGAAGTGAAACCGCCTTTGTTGAGTCCCTCAGCGTTTTCGTAATACCACTTCACCGCGGTAGTCTTGCCTGATTCAAACGGACCCCACACAACAATCTTGAAGTGTATGCGCCCACCTTCATCGCGGTTCATAAAACTACGCCTCAACACACGGGTTTATTTTGGTAACAGATAGACGATGGTCAAACAAACATAGGGAATCCTCGCCTCCAGCTCTCTAGGGAGACTCAAAATGCAATGCCCCATACCGCGTATCTGAGACTATAAGATTTAGACCAGAGTATTAAAGAGTTCGCCCAGGCGAAGCCATAGGAGAACTCTGCACGACCGATGCCATGATGCCTCCTCAGAAGAGAGCGAGAGTACCACGCGGCGAATAGCCGGAATCATATGACTCTAGAGGCAGATCGCTTTAATGAACAGGAAGGAACCTGAGATGAAGCCGCCCATTCTGTTCTCTTAGTTTATTGCTAAAAGGTCCTAGAGAGTGCTCCCTCACTCCTGAGGGTTGCAATCACTTCATCGAGGCTCTGATAGGATTTCTCTGTGAGCACCTGTAGTACTTCAGATGCGTGAATTCTCTCTGTGGGGGTTGAGTCGAAGACTTTCCAGCCTTGGTTTTCGATAAGATCTTTCTTCGTCGATGGAAACTTTGCGTCCTCGCTGAGTACCTGTCGGAGAGATGACAGTCCAACCGATCCCGTCACTGGTGGAAAAGCCAGTTTCTCGTCATAAACTTTGAACCTTGCAGCATCGAGGTACATCTTCAGACCATGGAAAGACAATACCACTTTCTTCTCTTTGCCCTTCTTGACCTTCTCATGTATTTGCCTCAATTCCTTATCGTCGAATTGGTAGATATTGTGTTTTCCTTTTCCAAAGAGCCTTGTGTATAGGATATCCGTCTTGTAGGCGGGATCCTCCCTTGATATGTCCACGCAGTGTATGATATCGAGGTCCTGCATAACCCTCTGGAGATATTCCGGCAACTGATTGCGTTGTCGTTTCTCTCTTATTTCCCACGCAATTCTGATTCCCTTCATACTAGACGAGGAGAACAAGTCTCTGAGAATGCCGGCCTTCTGCGGCGTCACTTCGAAGCTTGGCGGTGTTTGAATCTGCAGGATTCGTGCTTTCAGTGTTCTGCAGATTTCGATGCTTCGGAGAAGTAGTTCATGTGCTTCGTTGATCGGTTGGAGCTTGTACTTGTGTGTAAGGTCTTTGTGGCACCGGACTGAGAACTCAAAGTCAACTGGAACCCTTTCACGCCAACCTGCAACCTGATTAAGGGGCGGGGTCTCGTAGAAAGTGGAGTTGACTTCCACGAAGTTGAATGCCTTGGAGTAGGCAGTCAAGGGATCCATGCTTGGAACCTGGAAGTATGCCCACCCACCCGTACCGATCTTGTACTCTGCCATCAGTGTCATCAGGGTACAATGCCGTGAAGCGTAATTTAAGGCTTCCATTGGTTCACTCTACAAGTTTACGAGCTAGGAAGCATGCCAACCCCAATGCGCCAGCCATAATGAACAAAGCTGGCTCTACGGTGTACACATAAAAGTAACTAAGATACGAAGCTAAACTGACTCCGTTCGACCCTGCGAATATGTAGACTATGCCAGTGACCAAAGAGAGTTCACTGTCTGACAGCTGTTTGCGACACAACAGGAAGAACACGCCGATCAATATCATTGCCGAGGCTATCAAGGCAGCATAAACAACTGGCAATAAGTCACCCAGCGCCGTATACCTTGGCTGGAAATAACCTGGACTGACTTCAACGGTCTCGTAAGTCAGCCCAAAAAACGTGGCCAAGTAATATATCAGCCCAAATATCGAAGCAACAAGTCCAATCGACCCGCTGATAATACCTGACCTGTTACCTGAGAGCCTTTGCTGTAATGCTATCATCGAACTCATGTTCAACACGGTGAAAACTAGGAAAAGAGCCGCTACTGTCATTCCAAGAATGGCATTTGTTTGGAGCTATGCTGCTGTAAGGGTGTAAACTATAGGGCTATAGGCCGAAACGAAAAACATCACGTAGGCCGCGATGCCGTAGATCACGAGAAATGCTTGCCCTACTGCGCCTATGTTAAACGCTCTGTCGCGTTTCGTCTTCGTTTTCAGAGGACTTTTTCTCTCACTTACTTTCTGTTTGATCTCTTCGACGCTAAGAGATTCTTTGACTATCTTGATGAGGTTTTTTCTGCTTGTATCTTTCACGACGTAGTTCTGTGAAACCGACCTAGCCAAATCAAGAAGTTCCCTATCGTTTAATCTGCTCAGAGCCTCTTCTTTCTGGCTCACCAAGTCTGGACCCCCTCTGCTTGACTGCATCAGATAAGAATCCATGTGTAACTGCATATAAGATTTTTCAGAATCGCTTGTAGCTTCCCCAATGCAGCAATCTCTCAAGAATGAAGTGTCAACCTGCATCGGGGGACAGTAGATTGTAGCAAAAAGAGAGAAAGCTAAAAAATGCGTTCGCCGTAGGACAGACCATGAAATAGGCGTGAAGAGAATAGGTTCCCAAAAACATCGAACCTATTCTTCCAGATGGACTGCTTCAGGCAGGAATGAGTTCATCAAAACTTTCATGTACTCGAACTCTTTTTGGCCATTCATGTCGATTGATATGTCTTTTCCTGACTTTAGTTTTATCTTGATATGTCCCGATTTAAGAATCCTTGATTTCTTTACCTCAATCTCGGCAATCTCATCTTACCTAACTTCAAAATCCCTGTTATTCTCCAGCTCCTGAGATTTTTCGCCGTGATCATTCCCGCACAGTTTCGTCCGTACACCTTCCGCGTTTACTCCTCTACCTCTAGTGCCTCTGGGAAGAACGCTTTCATCAGGTCCACCATGTGCCCGAACTCCTCGCGCCCGCGCATGGAGATCTCGATCTGCTTTCCCTGCTTTGGCTTCACTTTTATGTGTCCGCCGTGCATGGCTCCAGGCTTCTTGATCTCGATCTGTGCGATGTTCTCCTTGTAGATGTCAAAGTCCTTGTTCTTCTCAAGATCCTGAATCTGCTTTGCGCTCTCGTCCTTCGTGAACGCCTGCGCGAATGCGCCCCTGAGAATGTCACCCTTAACGGTGCCAGCTTTGCCTCCGAGAACACCCGCGACAAGAAATCCCTTCAGAACTCCCTTCCGCTTCTTGGTGCCGATTATCCTTCTGTTGGTGGCGTAGATCCCGTAACCCGATATGAGTCCCTTCTTCATATTGGCGCTGGTCATACCACCAATGTATTGTTCTTCTTCCAAGCTACTATCACCCTTGCGTCTGTAATTCCTTTACTTCTAATCATAACACAAGCCCACATAAGTCTTACCCGTTCCTTGCGACATTCCCAATTCTGTGAACCACGACCGTGATTATTCATGCGGAAATGGTCACAATATGCTTGCTGCGATTCTGGCGAGCGTTGAGGCGGCGGGTGTACAGGAACAGACAACGTTGGCGACAGCTGCGTCCTCGACATTCGTACCTTGTCGCCTCTGCATTCAGAAGCTTTACTATTCACTTTGGAGCCTTTCTCGTAAAGAAACATATTGCTCCAATAATCGCAGCAACAAAAGACGCAGACGGAACGCCCATCAATGGCGTGATGCTGAGCAGGTATCCCCCATCAACTATGTAGATTATTCCGCTAGCAACCCAAAGATCACTGCTAGCTGAATGCCCGCGACATACCAGGAAGAACGCTCCGAGCAAAGCCATCGTTGTTCCTAAGAGCCACGTATATGATATCGATAGAATCACGTAGGAGACACCAAGGCTAAGGCTCCGGATTATGCCAATTATGGCAGCAATCGTCCCGACCAAAGAAGTGGCTCTGCCTACGCGGCTACCAAGTTCCCGCGGTATCTTCATAATCGAAACCGCAAATAGAATAGCAAAGACAAGAACAGCCATGGAGCTTGCAAGACACCAGAGAGCAAATTGCTCGTAATAGTTTGATGTGCCGCTGCCTGTAATTGCAACGTAGTATGCGATGGTGCTTATCGCCCCAGAGATTGCCAGAAACACTTGACCGACGCCACCTGCAGTAAGCTCGGCTCCAGTCAGCCTGTCGGGCTCAGAACCTCCTTCTTCTTGATTCAATTTCCTAATGATCTCATCGACGCTTAGCGATCCCTTGATTATCTTGACCAGTTCAGCCCTAGGTGCTCCGCTCTTAACGGGGGACTCGGATGCCGACGAGGCAAGCTTCAGAAGCACACCCAAGTCGAGCCCCTGCAGAAGCTCGTCTTTCTTACCCACCAAGATCTCACCCCTTCCTCGAGTGGCAATCGATAAATTTTCTGGTAGATCACTATTTAAGTGTTCCCAAATCTCTTCTTCAACTTGTAGCGGTGACATCCATTGGAGAACATAGTTTTGGGGACATCCGGTTGGAGCTACGAAGAATGGGTCGAACCTTTCTACAGGTTCAAAAACGTGAGTAAACTCCGCTTTTACAACAAGGTCTTCAGAACTGCAGAGATCGATTCAACCTTCTACCGATACCCGACGGAGGGCACAGTCTATGGTTGGCTAAGATATAGCGATCCTGGCTTTGTTTTCACGGCAAAGCTTCCAAAGCTAATAACTCACGACAAACTCCTAGACTTAAAGCAAGGAGTTGAAGATGACCTAAAAAAGTTCTGCGACCTAATGCGTCGTCTACTTAGCGCGGGGAAGTTAGGATGTCTGCTCATACAGTTGCCTCCTAAGTTCGAGTTTGATCAGATTGGACGCTTGGATAGCTTCTTCGAAATACTGCCGAAAGACTTCTCATTTGCCATCGAGTTTCGAGATCTCTCATGGATGAATAATGAAACATGGAACCTCCTATCAAAATACAAGGTCACATACACGATAGTTGATGAGCCTTTACTGCCGCCAGAAGTCAGAATAACCTCGAATATAGCTTACTTCAGGTGGCATGGAAGAGGCAGAAGACCATGGTTTGACTACAGATACAAGAAAGAGGAACTCGACCCTTGGGTTTCCAAGGTCAAAGAGGTCTCAGGCAAAGTCCAGAAGGTCTTTGGGTACTTCAATAATCATTACCACGGTTACGCTGTTGAGAACTGCCTTCAAGTTCTCGAGATGCTAGGGGTTCTCACACCAGAGCAAGCTGAAGCAAAATCTCGTGTCGAAAGGTACTTCTCATCCGACACCAAGAAATCGAAGGCATCGGTGGGCACTCTCGATCAGTGGACAACTGAGAGTTTTCCAGATATCCTTGAGGAGTTCACTGGCAAAGAGAGATTGAAAAGAGCAAAGGAGATCAAGGACCAAGACGTGGATGTAGAACAATTCACGGACTCAACCATCAAGGCATCAGTACGAGAATATCATATCGTCATC
>JAHPYV010000179.1 GCA_019058495.1 Promethearchaeati archaeon | reverse complement strand
AGTTCTGGGTTTCAGGAGAGGGTGGGAAGGCTTGATTACAAATACGTTTACCCAGTTGACGCCTCGAAACGTAGGCGGTATTCTACAGTTAGGTGGAACAATTCTGCACACATCAAGATGCCCGGAGTTCGAGAAGAAAGAAGGAATCAGGAAAGCTGCGGCAACTCTCGCATCGAATCATATTGATGGACTCGTTATCATCGGCGGTAACGGCTCTTTCAAGGGCGCTCTTGAGCTTAGCGCATACACGGATACAATGATAGTTGGAATTCCTGCGTCAATCGACAACGATGTCTTTGGAACAGAGGAAACCATAGGTTTTGACACCGCTGCAAACACAGCAGTCGCCGAAATCGATAAGATCCGAGACACGGCAGTTTCCCATGAGAGAGTTTTCATGATTGAGGTGATGGGGCGAGAAAGGGGTTTTCTCGCGTTGGAGATCGGCCTCACCGTTGGCGCGGAGATAATTCTAGTTCCAGAAGTGAAATATCAAAACGAGAACCTCTTCGAGACCGTTAGAGAAAACATGGCCAAAGGAAAAAAGTCAGGCCTGATCGTGGCGGCGGAAGGAATAGGAGACACTCGTCTTCTTGCGGGACAGATTCAGCGAAACACAAAGGCAGAGGTCAGATTGAGCATCATAGGCTACGCCCAAAGAGGCGGCAATCCCACGGCGAGGAGCAGGCTCTTGGCGAGCTTGTTCGCAAACAAAGCGATCCAGCTATTGTCACAGAAAGACGGTGGCAGAGTAGTCGGATTGCAAAATGGCGAGATTGGAAGTGTGCAGCTTCAGAAATCATGTAATACGAAGAAGGTTTTGGATCCAAACCTACTTAGACTGGCGAATTTACTTGCAACATGAAAACACAACCAACGCCTTCGCGTGGGGTCTTGAAACAATAGCAATGCTATGTCAGACTGAGATAATGATATAGAGAAGACCTCGACTCAATGGAGAAGGAAGTATTATTTCTTGAGCATGAATGTCTTCCTCACTAAAAATAGGGGTTTGCTCCTTGCATATGATCAGGGGCTCGAGCATGGTCCTACGGATTTCAATGAAAAGAATGTTGATCCAGCCTTCATCATGAACCTCGCAGTTGAGGGTCAGTTCAGTGGAGTAATATTCCAGAAGGGATTGGCTGAGAAGTACTACGACGGTAAGGTACCTCTAATCGTTAAGCTCAACGGGAAGACGAACCTGGTCAAAGGAGAACCATTGGCAAGGCAATTATGCAGTGTAAAACGGGCAGCCGAGATCGGTGCGAAGGCGGTCGGATACACGATTTTCGCAGGCAGCGCTCACGAGAGCCTCATGCTTGAGGAGTTTGGAAGAATACAGGAAGAGGCTCATAGGCTCAATATGGCGGCGATCACGTGGGTTTACCCTCGTGGAGCAGCAATAAAGAATGATATGGCTCCTGAGATTGTTGCCTACGCCGCGAGGATAGGTCTAGAGGTCGGCGCCGACGCTGTCAAGATAAAGTATCCCGGCGATGTTAAATCGTTCAAATGGGCGGTAAAGTCCGCCGGAAAAGTGAAGGTCTTCATGTCGGGTGGACCGAAAGCTGCGTCGGAAGCTAACTTCCTAAGGCAGGTTAGAGGGGCGCTCGACGCTGGTGCCACAGGTTTGGCAGTGGGCCGCAACGTATGGCAAAGTTCGGACCCTGTGAGAATGGCCCACACGCTGAGAAAACTAGTTATTGAAAATAGCAGTGTGAAGGAAGCGCTTCGGGCTTGAACATTGGCATCTCTCTTCGCCTTCTATCAACGTGATCAATGCGGGACGCTAGCTTGCAGGATCAGCTTGGATCCTAAATAGAATACCGTGAGCATGAGTGTCGCGTGGTTGTGACGGTTAGGAAGAAAGTTACGAAAGCGAGCAAGATTTGGGGGATTCGTAGCCCGATCTATTCGGTTGCGGCGTCCGGTTGTTATGTATCGGGGAAAGGTACGACTTTGACATTCTGAATTATCCTTCTTATCAGTTCCTTCGTTTGCTTCGGGCCCGAGACTGATATGCACTTAATACCCGTGCTTTTCATGATGTAGTCGTTCCCACCTCTGAACAAAGCATCCCCGACAAACAACATACCCCTCCGTCCCACACCGAGGCGTTCTTTCAACTTCGTTACGCATAATGTCTTGTCAACGCCTTTTCTCGTGACGTCGATCGAGGTGGTTCCGCCAATAGATATCTCGAAGTCGGGCAGCTGCGTTCTCAGGAGCCTTCTGATCCTCAGACGCTTCTGCTGATTGGGATCCCATTTACGCTTGAAACGCAGCGGAGCCTTCTGACCCAAAGCGGAGAAGGTGAGCTGACTCCCCCTGTTCTCAAAAATTGGTCCGTATGTCTTTGCTGGGTGAACATACTCGGTTTCCGCGAAGACTCTTTGGAATGATCTGAGTATTTTCTTGATGTCCTGTACGGACAGGAGATTAGTGTAAGCTTGAGAGAAACGATGTTGTTTTCCGTCAAAATAGTAACCGCTGGCCGAGCAGGTCGGAAACAGGAGCAAGTTGCATAGGTTGCTGCTCTCTGGCAGTCCATTCAGGAATTGGCTCTCAAACTGTTGAAAAGAACAGCCTGAGGTCACTGCAACGTATCTTAGCCGGAGCAGTTCGCAAATCAGCGAAGCCATTTCATGATCGAGGTCTGACTTGCTCTTGGTTAGAGTACCGTCAAGATCGAAGATGATGATTTTCTTATGCGATATGGAATTCACAAGCTTTGATAGGACGGATTCTAGGCGTAGCTTTCTAGGGCTTCTATCAGCAATTTCACTGGGATACTCGCGACGCAGCAGATTCTGTCTGCTCCGCCGTAGAAGACCTTGAGTTCATCCTTTACCACGACTGCACCTTCCGGGAAAACAACATTAGGTACGACTCCGACCCTTTCGAAGGCTTCTTCCGGTTCTAGGATGGGTTCCGGAGTCCGGGCGATTACTCGGAATGGGTTTTCAAGATCAAGGAGGGCTGCCCCTGCGCGATATACAGTGTTAGAATCCACGCCGTGATAGATGACTATCCATCCAGCGTTGGTTCGGACCGGCGGTGGGCCAATTCCAACCTTCTTCTCTTCCCACTTCCACTTTGGTTTCATGATAGTGTTTGCTTCGATGCGTTTGAGGTAGTTCTTCGAGTATGGGTTTTGCGAAACCTTCTCCATCTGCTTGATGCTATCATAGAAAGCCAATTCGATGTTTGGTTCTATTCTATGTACCACGGCAAATTTTCGCCGGATGAGTTGAGGAAAGAGGGCGGCGTCCTTGTCATCGTAGTTCGGACCTACCAATCCGTAGCGTTCGTAGCTCCTAAAGTCATTTGTTGAGGCCAAGGCAATTCGTGGGCCTCGTCGCGAATACGCCGTATAGAAAATGTAGAATCCTCCATCGAAGGCTGTTATGCGTGGGTCTTCACAGCCCAGTTCTTCCCAACTGTCAACCGGGGCGAGGGCAGGTTCCAGAGATCGGTCAACGATCGTTTCGCCGTCTGTCGTTGTTGCATGGCCAAGGGACGAAATGTTGTGTTCGTTGACCGCCCTGTACAATATGTGAATGACCTCACCGTTTTTTGCAGCTCCGGGATTGAAGGTGGCCATGACTTCCCACGCTATCTCGGGTCTTGGTTCAATGATGGGATTCTTGGGGCTTCGGACGAGCTTGACTCTCATATCATCACTTCATTATGTCCATGGATGACGATAAGGATGATTACCGTGGATCTGTTCGACTAGATTGAAGTTCCTGTCAGCTTTTTCTCGTAGCGGATGCTATAACTGTAGCTCACGAAGTTTAGGGTTTAATGTAAAATGGATTCTCTACACCGCACTTGGTGCAGAATTTCTGGAATACATCTATCTGACCTTGGCATTTTGCGCATGTTCCCAAGACTTATGCGCCGCAACCCGGGCAATAGTATGGTTTGACGGGGTCCATGACGGTTGTGATAGCGGTCGATATGTCGGTTTTGCATTTGGGGCAAAATGTTCTCGGAAAGGTCAAATTTCGCACCTGCCGCGATTTTGAGGCTGACTTAGTCTAGTTGCATTCGTTATATCAGGATTGATTCATTTCACGTAGCAGCAACGAGTGTCAACAACCTTCCGCTGGTACGAAGCGACCACTACATTCTGGACAATACGGAGAGCTTAGGACCAGTGGCAATAGATCTGCGTCCAGTCTAGCACCTCTCGCAGGAAACGCATTGATGTGGGGAGTGAGATTGGAACCCACGAAGGCCTACACCACGGGATAGCTCTCGCGGGACAAAGTGTTGACAAACCTACTTTCCTTAGGAGCGAGTTGGCCCGGGGGTGGGATTTGAACCCCCTGCAGTTCCCGTGCTTGGCTGGATGAACACCGGATGATTGTCGGGAGGGGAGCCTTTCTCGTCAGACACTAGACTCACGCCCTGCATATCGCATATCTTACAGAAAATGTTTGGGTCAGCGTCAGACAATATTGAGTTCAAATTGCTCTGCTCGCACCACTAGACCCACACACAGAGTTCACGATTCAACGAGTTTTTGTCACGTTGAGTTTGGTTCAAACATAAGACCATGAGGAAAAGTAGATTAGTTTCATCATGCAAGCTGTTTTGACTCGGCTTGTTTGTATCAATTTTCCTTCTGTTAGCGGGCACTTATGTGTCAGCCGAAGGATTTCTAAACACTCTCTACTGGCGTTCGTCCCATCCACCCTGGTTTTTTCAGGCGGGGAGAATTCTGCGCGGCCTAATCGGCGTTGGCCTGATAGTTGCTGGTCTGATGCTTTAAATGGTGACTACGGGAAGATCAGCCGTTGAGGTCTTTTTCCATCCCAGGCATCATCTAGTAAACAACGTCGAAGTTGGACCGTGCGGTTCTAAGAATCGAATTGCTTCATGGAACGCGTTTGTGCGAATCGTAAGATTCCATGAGTACGGACCGTGCTACTTGGTTTCTGCATTGGCTTGTGGATTCGTGGCCAGATTTCCCGTCGATAGCAGAATTCTGCCGGTGCTTCTTTTCGTTGCAGTCTCCTCAATTTTTGGTTTTGTGATTAACGATATTGCCGATGCAGAACTTGACAGAAAGGCTGGCAAGCTAAGAAACCCTGTAGCGTCGGGTGACTTGTCTGTGGCTCCGGCTTGGACCCTCGTGGTAGTTCTTTTGGGCGTGGCGACCTTATCCATCTATCTCCTTAGTTTTCTGAATAGGTTGCTTGGGATCCTGGTGATTATGTTATTTGGTGGCTATTCTTTCGGTCTGAGGGCAAAGGCTAGGCCTGGTCTTGATGTTGTCTCCCACGCTTCCTGGAATGCCATATACGGGGTAATGGCTTACTCCGTTTATCGCCCCCTTGACTTCGTGGGAGTAGGGTTGAGCGGTATGCTCTTCCTGTTGTCGATGTTCGTAGAGTTTGTCAATGAGATTAGAGATCATGATTCCGATAGAGACACGATAAGGACAACCGTGACGTTGGTTGGCAAGAAGAGGGCGCTCAAGGCATGTGTTGTGCTCCTTTTCTTGGTCCTTGCGTTATTTGTCAGCGTTGTGGTTCTTGGCGGACTACCCTGGGTTCTCCTCGTCTTCTCGCTATCCATCATATTCCTTGTCACGCCCATTATCAATGCACTGCGAAATGAGGAAAAGGAGCAGGACCTGATGCCTGCTTTGGTGAATAGGGGAACTATCATTGGATTGCTCTTGCTCGTTACCTATCTCGCTGTAAAGATTGCTGGTGCTGGCTAAATGCTGGTGCGCACACACAAAAATTGGCAGAAAGAGATGGTTAGGGGATTAATCTCTCATCAATAATCCGATTTAGTATTTGTTGGTGACCCAATGGATACTAGTTCATGTTTTTCTCTGTGGCTGAGCGCTTTTATTTGCTGTTCTCTC
>JAHPYV010000178.1 GCA_019058495.1 Promethearchaeati archaeon | reverse complement strand
TCGTTCATCTGTTTTATAGGCACCTTATCCATGACATATTCTTTCATGACTCCATCATAGTCTCCGTAGACTTCGGCGCTGCCAAAAAAGACCATCTTGAACTTCTGCTTTTCCTGCATTCTTATTATGTGCTTCGTTCCAGCTGCATTTGCTAGCCAAAGGTTTTCGTAATAGTCTTCACCGTTCCATCTGCCGTACTCTGCCGCGGCATGGTAGACTAAGTCGAAATCCTGTTTTTCAAAAAGGCGTTCCACTTGTCTAAATTGACCTACGTCGCATCGAATTGACTTTGGATCCTCATTGTGTCTGAGATCGCAAAGCCAGACATCGTGACCTCTCTTTCTCAATTCCTTGACTAGATTGGAACCTATGAAGCCTAATCCACCTGTGACCAATATCCGCATATTGCGCTCTCTCTATGAACTTATGAGGTTCTTTGAAAGGATGCTTATTATCTGCTTGGCTGCAGTCCCATCTCCAAAGGGGTTCTTCCATTTGGTTGTGGCAAAAAACATGTATTCGACTTTGCTGAGCATTTCCTTTGGTTCTGTGCCGGCTAGTATGTTCGCTCCCACGTCTAAGGTTTCGGGTCTCTCAGTATTGTTCCTTATGGTTACACATGGGACCTTGAGTATACATGCTTCCTCCTGGACTCCGCCAGAGTCTGTAAGGATCAGTTTGGCTTTGCTCTCCAATCCGAGGAATGTCAGGTAGTCGACGGGGTCGACCAGTCGCAGCCCCTTACTGGGAGCTAGGTTGAATTCATTCATCCTTTTTGCTGTCCGCGGGTGAATGGGATACACGACTGGCAAACCAAACTTCTCGTGTATAAGCTGTAGCCCCTTCAATATGCCTTCAAGTTTCTTTCCATCGTCGACATTCTCCTGTCTGTGAAGAGTCAGAAGAAAATAGCCTTTGTCTTCTAGGCCGAAGGCATTGGTGTTATTATCTATTAGAGAAGCATTTTGTGCCAAGCTATCAACAATGGTGTTGCCTGTCACTTGGATTTTTTTGGCTTCTATTCCTTCTCTCAGTAGGTTCTCTTTTGCCCTCTTGGTCGGGGCGAAGAGATAATCTGAGACATGATCCGTTAGTACCCTGTTTATCTCCTCAGGCATCTTCCTGTCGTAGCTCCTAAGCCCAGCTTCAACATGCCCAACGCGTACATCAAGCTTGGCAGCAGCGATAGCACCAGCCAAGACTGTATTTGTGTCTCCCTCAACTAAGACTACGCTTGGCTTCTCTTTGAGAAGTGTTTTCTCTATCCCGACAAGCGCTTTGCTAGTTTCTTCTGCGTGAGTGCCTGAGCCAATGCCAAGGTTGTATTTTGGATCGGGTAGTTGTAGTCTGTCAAAAAAGACTTTGTCCATGTAGTACGAGTAGTGTTGTCCCGTGTGTAGTATGAAGTAGTTGAGGCTTAGTCGTTCGCATTCGTGGATTATTGGGGACATTTTGATTATTTCAGGTCTGGTTCCTAGCACGATAGCTATCTTCATATGATCTGATCCTTTTGATTTGTCTGAGTTCAAGTGACGCTTTCAATATGCTGGGTGTTATTCTTTCTTGATTGCAGTCTCTTTTGAAGCTCTTACTAGTTTCCATAATATTATCGTCACTGTGAGCAAAGCTATGCCAATCACTGTGGCTCCAATTGCTGCTGGTACAATATAGCGGTCTGTCTGCCCTGTCTTTGTATAGATTGGGCTTCCGCGTATCCAGAATCCGAGTGCCATTACAAGCGCTACTATGCTTGGTACTCCGTAGAAGATCTGTGGACATCTGGTAGAGGCGTTTTTGAACGTGTTAAGAACTACTCGAAGCCAGTGGGTAATTGGGTTTTGTTTTGACGAATTGCCTTCGTAACTTATCGTGATTGGTACTTCTTTCACAGTCAGGTTCGCTTGTTTTGCCTTGATGAGGATCTCTGTGCTTGCTCCCATTCCTCGTTCATTAGGCTGTATTCTTTGCATAGCTTTTTTGCCGTAGGCTCTAAAGCCTGATTGGGCATCTGTGATCCCATTGTAGTAGGCTCTTTTGGTAAGTTTGGTTATTAGGCGTATCCCCACTTTTCTGTAAGTTGGAAGATTTTGCTGACCCCCTTCTGAGAGGAACCTAGATCCTATCACAACATCCGTGCTGTTGTTTAGAATTGGCTCGATGAGTCTTGGTATGAATGTTGGGTCATGTTGTCCATCGGCATCCAACGTTACTATGACATCTGGGTTCAGCTTTCTAGCTTTCTTGAATAATGTTGATAGCGCTGCACCGTATCCCAGGTTGTGTTCGTGTCTTACCACAATTGCGCCTGAGCTTTCGGCGATTCCGGCAGTCTTGTCCACTGAGCCATCATCGCAGACAATGACCTTGTCGACGCGTGCCTTTGTCTCCCTTATGACTTTTGCGATGTTGGCTTCTTCATTATAGGCGGGGATGACTGCAACGGTTAGATGTTGTCTATTCAAATTCTCATGCGTGATGGCTGATCAGCTCTTCCAATCCTTTTTCTAGGGGAACTTTCGGTTCATATCCTAAGATTCTTCGGGCTTTCTTGATGTCGGCGCAACTGTGGTTTATGTCTCCGGGCCTCGGTGCCGTATATACTGGCTGGATTCCGACTCCGAGAGCTTTGAGTACCAGTCGGCACACTTCGTTTATTGAGACCGATTTCCCCGAGCCTATGTTGAATGTTTGTCCCACAGCGTTATCAACAGTTGCTGATAGCAGAAGAGCCTGCACGACATCATTTACGTGGACGAAGTCCCTTGTCTGCCGCCCGTCGCCATAGATTGTAGGAGGTCTGCCCTCCCTTGCACTCTTAATGAATCTTGTGATTACACCACCGTACTCGTTCTCACCCTGTCTCGGTCCATAGACATTAAAGAGGCGCAAAGTTGCTGTCTTCAACCCGTGTCGGTCCATGAATTCTTTGCAGTATTCCTTTCCAATCATTTTGCATTCAGCGTATGGTGACTTTGGGTTTAGTTGGTGATCTTCGTCAATCGGCAAGTATTGCGGTTCACCGTATACCGCACATGTGGAGACATAAATAAAGCGCTTCGTATCGTTCTTTGTACAGGCTTCCAGCAGGTTCCTTGTCCCCTTAGCATTCACATCTTTTGTTATTCTCGGATGTTCAAGGGAGTACGGCACGCTTGTGATAGCAGCCAAGTGGAACACCGTATCAACGTCGATCAATGCTTGTTCTGTTTCTCCCAAATCTCGTACATCACCTTTCACTAAATGGGCTTGTCCATTCTTTAGGTGAAGCGCTATATTTTCTAGTTTGCCGCGCGACAAGTTATCAAAAATCGTAGGTTTGCATCCTCTACTTACGAGTGCGTCAATCAGATGGCTTCCTATAAAGCCGGCGCCACCAGTTACGAGGATCCTTTGAAACTTTAGTTGCTCGTCGGCGTTTCTCGACATAGCTTCTTCTTTAAGCCTACTGCGTGTTTATTATATGATCCATTTGTTGTGTGGTGCTTGTGAGTTTAACCCGAGCCAGAAGATGTATTTCGGATCCTTGATCCATAGTTTGAGTTGTGGAGCCCATTTGAAGACTCCATTTTCTTCAGATTTGGTGAGAATTTCTTTTGCCCGTTCTGTTCCTTTGCTCATTATTTTTCTCCTGATTGTGTTTTCTAGTTTCTCAAATATGCTTCTTAACTGGGCTATGATCTTGTTGTTCATGATTTTGCTTTTTATTTTGGCATACCACATTGCTGCTCTGTAGAATGCTTTGTCGATGGTTACGAGTCTGCGCCAGTTTCCGTTTCTAGTTCCTTTGCGCCAACAATGTATTAGCTCATCGTAGCTTAGCAGCTATGATTCCCCCGCCCCTGCCGATCCGATTAGCTACCATCGTTTAGCAGTTTTTTGTATTTAAGGTTATGCTACCTCCCCCGTTGTGACCTTTTCGTTGGCGGCTCCCTCCCCCCGAGCGCCAATGTTAGAAGTCCAGCCGAGTTTTCTGAGAGCGTAGAATCCTGTGTTGGAAGAACAATGCTGTCAAATAAGAAGATCATGAGATGTAGAGCATGTGTCTGAAGAGACGAGAAAATAGAGGCTGATGCTGGTGAGTACGAATAAAGACGGATCGATAATTAGAAGGGGATTGAGCAAGAAACCCAACGCGCTCAACGGTTGGATGGATTGCGTACCATCCTTCAGGCATCTGTTCGTTCTCGATACCAGACCTGAACACGGTTCTCCATTTACTACAAAAACTCAAGTCAATCAAGAGCTACGTATTCTTGGAACAAAGTCTTCATAACAGAGAGAAAGAGGTGATCGTAAATGGAACTTCCGGTAATTGGTTATGTGCCGGATCTACTTATTTGGTTTACCTCGTTACGTATTATCTTTATTAACTGTTTCACCGTTTTCTTGGCTGCACTAAACGGATATTAGCAGCATTGGGTCACTATTAGTTAAAGGACGCGCACGGATGAAAAACCAACACAACTGGTGACAGTAGGATGAGCATAGATAACCATTCGGTATCGAAGGTTCAGTGGGCGAAACTTTCGTTAGTTGTGTTCATCGTTGCGTTGCTAGCTACAGCGACACTGTTGGGCGGGTCTTTCAAAAGTGGTACTGGTTCTATTTCTTTGCTGGAGCAGACGGCTCAATCGAATCAGTATAGGTTTACCATATACGTTGATGGTTCTTCTATATATATAACGGATTATTCTATTGGCAACTCAACAAAACTACTCACCAGTAATTTGATGGATGGAGCAAGGGTGATCAATAATGTATTGAATAAATTGAGTAGTCTGTTCACAATTTCAAGGCAGGTACAGATGGTTCAACTCAAAGGATCCTTCATCATAAATACTTCTATACTCGTCCCAAGTTGGTGCATACTGGATTTGCGGTCAGCTGTGCTCACTCTTGCGAATGCTACTGACGAAGATATGATCACCAATTCCCACCACGTTCTAGGAAATGAAATGATTGGCGTTATCGGTGGAGTTCTTGATGGGAACAAAGTGGGTCAAACGGGTGGATCGAGAGCAAACCCAGCTAGTGCGTTAATCCACTTCTGGAGCACTCATGAGGTACTGGTCAGAGATGTTCAATTAAAGAATGCTAAATGGGAGAATCTACTGTTCTCCATATGTTACAATGTCCTTGTCAAGAATGTCGACTCACAAGGTGCAGGATACATGGGAATCGCTACTGAGTTCGGTTCCCACGATGTACTGATAACAAATTGCAGGACGTATAACAATGAGGTTAACGGTATCCTCATTGCTTGGAATAATGTTACTGTTGTAGGGAATACTACTCTACGGCTGCCAGATGGCTACAACATAGTTGTATCAAACTGTGAAGCATACAATAATAGCGTTTATGGCGTCAGTATTGAGGGATACAGCAGTACGCATAATGTTACGGTAACTGATTCTTCGATCTTTGGTAATGTTTTTGCTGGCATACACATTGGAACTGGGACTAACTTACTCATAACAAAAAGCAATATCTCTGGCAATGGGTTTGGTTGTAGAGTTACGATAGGTGAACAAGACCCAGTTGCTTATGATCCTGTGAACGGTTTGACGATAAGCAACAATACAATACATGACAATAAAAATGGTGGAGTATACTTGATTGGGAGCAGTGATAAGATGATACAGAATGTCTTGATAACTCAAAATCAGTTCTTTAATAACAACGGGTCCGATATATACAAACAATATGCGTCTGTGCAATCCTATTAGTTAGTTGTTAAGTTCTCGGTAAAGAATAGAATGTTCCCATTCATAAATAAGAAGTGCGACGTAATCACAGGCTGCAAAGGGCGTAACTGCTCGCACTGGGATATCAAAAGGCACCGACAACCGTGTACCTGATGAATCATCACTCCGCGTAGACCAAGGTACCGGAGAAAACTACTACCTGAAGGGCGTCAAGTACAGGAGCTTCAGAGGTAACGGCAGGAAGAAGCTGAGAAGGGTCTTGACTCGTTGGAGCTATGGCCGCA